>LUZV01000002.1 GCA_001603765.1 Anaerolineales bacterium Chloro_02
CTTTTTGAGCATGATATGCAGGTGACCATGGTGATGTTTCACACCACCGCCACAGCGCTTGGGTTTAAACTCCAGCGCGACCTGATCAGCTATATCGATGACCACTACGTTGAAGAGCATCTTGAACCAAACAGGCAGCGGTTTTTTAACGAATCCAGAGAGTCCTATCTCAAGATGCACCAGGATTTACCATGTCAACCGATGCTTTCTATGGAATCCCCAAAGGAAGAGAAGATCACCTTCCCTAAGGAAATCACGTTTTCAGAGGCAGTTCTGAATCTTATCGACGTCAAGGGGATGACCGATTCAGAAACTTACAAACGCTCCAATATTGACCGCCGGCATTTCAGCAAAATTCGCAGCAATCCACACTACGCGCCCAGCAAGACGACAGTTCTGGCGCTCACAATTGGCATGCGCCTCACCCTCCAGGAAGCGCAGGACTTGCTCGCGCGCGCGGGCTTTGCCTTTAGCCCCTGCGACCGGCGCGACCTGATCGTACGCTACTTTTTGGAACGCGGCGAGCATGATATCGCCCGCGTGAACGCCGCCCTCTACGAGTTCGATCAATCTTTGCTGGGCGTATAAAATGTCGCCCGTCGGGCGACCACATAGACAATGTGGGGGGATATCATAGACCTCAGATCAATAAGGAGGTCTACAATGAACAAAACAGAATTGATTTTTATCCTCGACCGCAGCGGCTCAATGGGGGGCTTGGAAAGCGACACCATCGGAGGTTTCAACGCGACCATCAGCGATCAGAAGAAGATCGAAGGAGAAACACGTGTGACCACGATCCTGTTTGACAACTTCTTTGAAATCCTGCATGACCGAATCAACCTCCAGGATCTTTCCCCGCTGACTGAAAAAGACTACTTCGTTCGCGGCAGCACCGCGCTCTATGACGCTGTGGCTCTTGGCATCCGCAAAATTACGAATGTCCAGAAACAGACAAAACCGGAGGGTCGGGCGGATAAGGTGATCATGGTCATCACCACCGATGGCTACGAAAACAGCTCGCGCGAAACAAACGCCGCCATGCTGCACCAGATGATTGACGACTGCAAGAAAGAAGGCTGGGAATTCCTGTTCCTGGGCGCTGATATCGACGCGCAGGCAGCGGCGGGGGCAATCGGGATTGAAAGCCACAGGGCTTCGAACTTTGTCAAAGACAAACAAGGCGTTCGGGTGCAGTATGACTCGCTCAATGTTGCCATCAGCGCGATGCGCGGTGGCGCTCCCCTCCCTGAAAATTGGAGGGATAAGCTCGACGAGGATAATAAACGCGCCAAATAGTGGGGGCTATGAGGGGGTTCTTAGACGAGGGGGTTGGGCTGAGGCAGGTACTGCCCCAGCCCAGTCTCTATTATTGATCTTTTTAATATTTTACAGATGAATCGGGACGCAAAAAAAACCGCCTATTCGGCGGTTATTGCTGCGCTTGCTTTGGCTGATTCCTTCGGCGCGCTTTCGGTTTTACCATTCTCAGAAGAGGGTTTTGAACCGTTGCCGCCTTCGCCTTCAGCCTTGTGGCTGTATTTCTGCCCTGAAGGAGAGCGATTGTCGGTGGCGTAGAAGCCTTTTCCCTTAAACACAATACCTACTGGTTGGTAGACCTTACGCAAAGCTACCGTGTTGCAGTTTGGGCAAACGGTCAGAGGGTCATCGGTGAAATGTTGGAATTGATCGAATTGATAATCGCAATTCTCGCATTTATAACTGTAAACTGGCATCTTTTACTTACTTCTCCTGGTCAAGAGTCATTATAGTACCACAAAATGACATAAAAACATCTTATTGTATGCACATTAGATTTGCGTAAGAGAACTCTCACGTTGGCAGTGAGGAAAAACCTGACACACAAAAAGCCAGCTTATCCGTCTTGCGATATAATCCAAACCTGTATGGCTGACGAGAATAAAAACGATAAAGTATCAATTAAACGAAAGCGTCCTGTTTGGGCAATCATTCTTGCTGTTCTGCTGGTTGGAACAGCGGTTCTCTTTGCTCTCTATCAGGTTCCCGCGATCCATGACCGCGCTTATTTCTATGTGGTCTCGCTGCGTTCGCGCGTCTATTATTTCTTCAGACCACCAGCCCAGTCAACCTTTAGCCCTTCACAAAATACTACCCCAGACGCGAGCATCGCTGCCACGCTTGCCGCGCTCATTCCAACGGCAACGGCAACCGTTGAGCCCACTCAGGGGCAAACAGCGCCTCAATTCACCACGACCCCAACGCCAATCCCCACGCCCATTCCTGCCGCGGTACAGCTTAAGGGCGTTGTGCAGGAGTATCAGCGCTTAAATAGCTGCGGTCCAACCAACCTGGCGTTGATTTTGCGCTACTGGGGTTGGGTGGGTGACGAAATTGAAATCGAAAAGGTGGTTAAACCCCGCCTTGAGGATCTCAATGTTACGCCTCAGGAAATGCTGGGCTATGTGCAGAACAATACTCAGCAGGACGCCATCTTGCGGCTTGGCGGCACGGTTGAATTGCTCAAGCGCCTGATCGCGGCTGGTTACCCTGTGATGGTGGAACGCGGCTACGTTAATATTGACGAGGAATGGAAAGGCTGGATGGGGCATTACGGTGTTGTGGATGGTTACGACGACGCCAAAAACGCTGTTCACATCCCCGATACCGTCAATGGCAATATTTGGGTTGACTACGAAACCTTGCAGAAGTTCTGGGATGAATTCTCAGGCACATATCTGGTCGTCTTTCCCGTCGGCGAACGCGATGTGGTTTTAGGGCTGCTGGGCGACCAGGCGGACCCTGAATATAACCTCGACTACACGCTCAATCTCTTCCGCGCCCGAGCCGAAACGGCTAACCGCTCGGAACAATACTTTGCTTACTACAGCCTGGGCGAGTTGCTGGTGATGAAAAAGGATTACGCCGGCGCGGCTGAGGCTTTTGATAAGGCTTTCGAGCTTTACGGCTGGCTGCCGGTGGATGACCGACCGTGGCGCATGCTTTGGTATCAGGTCGGCCCTTACGAAGCCTATTATTACACCGGCAGATTTCACGATGTAATCAGCCTGACCTATAAAACCATTAAAGACGCCAGCACTGCGGCGCTGCCCGAAACTTTCCTATGGAGTGGGCGGGCAAATGTTGCTTTGGGTAACACTCAGAGCGCGATCTTCGATTTTAAGCGCGCCTTACAGTGGCATCCCGGATGGGAGCCTGCTTTGGCGGAACTTAAGGCGTTGGGCGTTGAGCCCTGATCAATCAAAATAATCAAATCATCAATCTAAAGAGATCTTATGTCAGCATCTAAAAACCAACTTAAGAAAAACCTTGGGCGGCGTTCTATGTGGCGGAAACCCTGGCCCTATCTCGCGATCCTTGCGGTTGTCGCGCTGCTTGCCTTCGCTGCAATGCAAATCCCAGCGGTAGAAAGGCGCGCCGTCAATCTGTACACAAAAATTTACTATCGGCTCAATCCGCCTTCAAAAAATGTGTTTGACCCTTCCCAGCAGGGCACGCTGGATGTGAGTGTATTAGGCACACTAACTGCCATGGCGCCAACTCAGACGCCAACTTCTGCTCAGACTCTCACACCTCAGGGCGGGCTGGCGCAAGACACAGCCACTTCAACGCCTCTGCCCACCCTTAGCCCGGCGCCGGCTGCCTTCACGCTCGACGGCATGGGCTTGGAATACCAGATCTTTAACAACTGCGGTCCTGCCAACCTCTCCATGGATATCACCTATTGGGGCTGGCCCACCACACAATATGTGACTGAGGCTGGGTTAAAAACCCACAAAGACGACCGCAACGTCATGCTGAGCGAAATGCGCGATTACGTCCTTGGAAAAACGAACCTTGGCGCGCTGATCCGCTTTGGCGGTACGATCGACACCGTCAAGCACCTCGTGTCTGGTGGATTTCCTGTCCTTTTGGAGCGCGGTCATACCGACCCTGAGGATGGCTGGATGGGGCATTACAGCATCATCACGGCTTATGACGATGCCACCCAAACCGTGCGCATCCCGGACACCTTGCTTGGGATGATGACCCTTAGTTACGACGAGCTGATGCTCGACTGGGCGCATTTTGACGGCATCTATCTGGTTGTTTACCCGCCCGAGCGTGAAGCTGAAGTGTTGGCGCTGCTCGGATCCGACGCTGACCCGGCTGTTAACCTCCAAAACACCCTTGATCAGGTCGAGGCGCGCATTCAGCAAGTGAGTGGACGCGAACTGTTCTTTGCCTGGTACTCAAAAGGCAGTGTGTTGGTAGAGATGAAAAACTATATCGAAGCTGCTCAGGCGTATGATCAGGCTTTTGCCATCTACGCGCAACTCCCTGTAGGCGAGCGCCCCTGGCGAACGACGTGGTATCAGGTTGGAGCCTATCCGGCATATTATTACACCGGCCGCTATCAGGACTGCCTCAACCTGGCAACACAAACCATAACCAATACAACAATTCCTTCCCTGCCCGAATCCTGGTACTGGGCTGGACGCGCCGCAGCCGCGCTGCAGAAAACTGATGAAGCCATCAAGAACTATCGCAAGGCGCTCGAGTATCATCCAGGCTGGGCGCTGCCGCTTGAAGGTCTGGCTGAACTCGGGGCACAGCCCTAAACCAAAAAACGGGCTGATTGGTTCACTGATATAATGCCCGACTGTTATGAAAAAGAACGCGAAACAAGCCTTCCGCCGGAGGTTAACGCCCCAGCCTGTCTGGCGTAAACCCTGGTTTTTTCTTGCCCTGATCGGCTTTGGTGTATTGGCGCTGACTGCCCTCTATCGGGTGCCAGCCATCCACGACCGCGCCTATTTTTATTATGCCAGCGCTCGCGCCAGGGTCTATTACTTCTTTAAACCGCCGGCGGCAGAGGTCTTTGAACCCAGCCAGCAGGGCACGGTGGATGCAGGGGTCTTCGCGACACTGACGGCGATGGCTCCCTCCGCGACGGCAACCCAGCCACCCACCCAAACGCCAACCCTCGAGCCAACCGCCAAGGATACTTCCACCCCCACCCTAACCCCAACGGCAACTCCCTCCCCAACGCCGCTTCCGCCGATACCCTCATCATTTATGATTAAAGGCATCGAACCGGAATATCAGGGCTTCAACAACTGCGGTCCGACTAACCTTGCCATGGCTTTACGCTTCTGGGGTTGGAAAGGCGACCAGAAAACCACCGAAGCGGTGCTAAAACCCTTCATCAAAGACCGAAACGTCATGCCCTATGAGATGTTGGGTTACGTTCAGGAACATACACAACTAAACGGCATCGTGCGCTATGGCGGCGACCTTGATCTGATTAAAAGACTGGTTTCCTCAGGCTTTCCGGTGATCATTGAGCGCGGCTATATCGACCGCCATGAAGGGTGGATGGGACACTACGGTCTGATCGTTGGTTATGACGACAAACTGCAGGAAGTAACCATTCCCGACACGTATCTCGGCACGATTAAGATGAGCTACGAAGACATCACCCGCTATTGGGAGCAGTTTGATCGTATCTACCTGGTAATTTATCCCTATGACCGAGAGCAAGAGGTCTTTGACATTTTAGGGGCTCAGGTAGACGCCCAGTACAACAAAGAATACACCCGCGAGCTGGTGAGCAGCCAGCTTTATGAACGAAAGGGAGTGGATCAGTTCTTCGTTTGGTACAGCCGCGGATCCATCTGCGTTGAATTGAACGATTATTTCTGCGCCGCTGAATCGTATGATGAGGCATTCCGCATTTACGCG
This sequence comes from Anaerolineales bacterium Chloro_02, assembly GCA_001603765.1. GTDB lineage: Bacteria > Chloroflexota > Anaerolineae > Anaerolineales > Anaerolineaceae > Mesolinea. The sequence goes on from LUZV01000002.1 coordinate 5,725, forward strand.
ACCCTAAAGGAAGAGGAGCGTCCCTGGAGGATCCTCTGGTACCAGACAGGTCCCTATTACGCTTATTTCTACATGCAGCGCTATCAGGACTTATATAACCTGGCTAAACAAACGCTCGATAAAACCCCCGAGGACGCCATTCCTGAGACCTGGGTATGGAAAGGCAGAGCCGAGGTCAAGCTTGGGCTGCGGGATCAGGCGATTGAGAGTTTTAAACAAGCGCTCTTTTGGCATCCAAAATGGTGGGTGGCGGAAAATGAACTTTCCGCGCTCGGTGAAAAGATCGATAATTGAGCGAGGGCTAGCACAGCTATGCGGGATTACGTTGCTTACAACTCCCAAATGTGGGACGCCTGGAACGAAGAGCGCAATCCCTGGACGCGCCCGCTGACCACGGAACAGTTCCAGCGGGCAAAGGAAGGTCCGATCGAGATTATTTTAACCCCGATGAAGACCGTGCCGTTGAGCTGGTTTTCAGGTGCTGGACGGGATGTGTTGGGGCTGGCAAGCGGCGGCGGGCAGCAGGGTCCGGTGATGGCGGCGCGCGGCTATCGTGTTGCCATACTGGATAACGCCATGCGCCAATTGCAGTCAGAGCGGATGGTCGCGGAGCGAGAAAGGTATCCAATGCTGGCTCTGCAGGCAGACATGACCCAACCCTTCCCTTTCAAAGATGAGAGTTTTGATCTGATCATTCACCCTGTGGCAAATTGCTATATTGAGGATTTGCAGCCGACCTGGAATGAGTGCTACCGCGTCTTGCGGCACGGCGGATTTATGATGGCTGGCTGGGCCAACCCAATAATCTATATGTTTGATGATGGGGCGCTCGAAAATCGGGACGTCCCGCTGGTGGCGCGCCATAAACTGCCATATAACGGCAGAAAAGAAGTGGAAAAGGGAGCTGAATTGAGCCAGGACACCGGCTATCAGTTTAGCCATACCTGGGAAGCGCAAATTGGCGGGCAGTTAAAGGCTGGTTTTCTGCTTAAGGATTTTTATGAGGATACCGAACCCGACAACCACCTGGGAGATTACACCAGCCTCTATGCTGCCAGCCTGGCTGTGAAGCTCTAAGGGCGACCCTTACCCAACGCGCCTTTCCGGATTCCCTCGCCGGTTACCTTGCCTGGCGCCCATCGTTGTAATGCAATCTCATTCATTGCTGAATTAATAAAACGGATTGGAGGTCCGCGATTCTCACCTCATCTTTTCCGGGTAGTTTTGCAGCAGTTCCTGACCCGGCATCAGAATTGCCTTCGGATCGCAGACGCTCTTACAAAAACAACAGCCGACCATACACAAAAACGGTTCCGCGACCCAAACTTTTCCGTCTTCATCGCGTTCGAAAACACCCCGAGCGCAAAGATCCAGGCAGTCGCCGCAGTGATTACACAAAAGGGGTGAGATCGTTGGAAACCAGGGGATCTGTTCGCGCGGATAACCGCGCCATGTTCCGTAGCTGCGTCCCACGGCTGCCTTTCCGGCGCTTCTGAGCTGATAGTAGCGCTGATATTCCACAGCGAGCGCGTCGGCGTAGGCGGCTGAGGCTGGTTTTGGGACGAAATTATTTTGCCGCACGCCCCTCAGCAAGCGGTCTTTGGCATCTTCCTGATTTGGGGTTAATCCTTCTTCAAATAAGGCTGCGAATAACTCCTCTAACCCAAGCAGCCCCGCAGGCTGCCCGCCGATTTGCAGCATTCTGTAGCTGAGAGGCATCTTTCACTCAGTTCTGACCTGAAAGGCACCTGGTCGCTTCCGCTTTGAGGTGCGCCATCATGGCAGTCAGACCATTGCTGCGTTGAGATGAGATATGCCGCCAGAGACCGAGCTCCTCAAACAAGCTCAAATCGGCTTCCAATACGTCTTTGGCAGGTTGATGGTTGAATAGCTTATAGAGCACCGCAACCATCCCCTTCACTACCAACGAGTCGCTGTCTGCTTCGAACGATATAACGCCATCCGCGCAATTAATATCAAACCAAACGCTCGACTGACAGCCTTTCACCAGGTTTTGCTCAATCTTGCTTTCCGGCTTCATCGGAGGCAGATCCATGCCCATCTCGATCAGGAATTCGTATTTCTCTTCCCAGTTATCAAGCAAGGCGAAATCGTCGCTGAGATTTTTTTGGATTTCCTGAATGGTCGGCATGTCTACCTCTTAAGCATTTTAATGGCGCGTCTGACGCCAGCCGCCAGCGCGTCGAGATCCGCGCGGTCATTGTACAAAGCAAGCGAGGCGCGGACTGTGCCGCTGACGTGCAGGGCGTCCATAATGGGCTGTGTGCAGTGCTGCCCGGTGCGCACGGCGATGCCCATCGAGTCCAGCAGGACGCCCATGTCATAATGCTGGATGCCCGCCACGTTGAAGGGCAGGATGCTGGAGCGGTGCTTCGGGGAACCATAAATGATCAGGTCAGGGATGTCGCTCAGAAGCTGCAAACCGTACGCGAGCAGATCTTCTTCATACTTTTGCAGTTCAGCGGCATCAAACTGGCGCAGGTAATCCACCGCGGCTCCCAACCCGATCGCGCCAGCCACGTTGGGCGTGCCAGCCTCAAACTTATAAGGCAGGACGTTAAACGTAACCTTTTCTGGAGTGACAAGGTCAATCATTTCACCGCCGCTTAGGAAGGGAGGCAGAACCTCGAGCCATTTTTCCTTGCCATAAAACACGCCAATTCCCATTGGTCCGTACATTTTATGACCGGAGAAAACGTAAAAATCGGCATCCAGTTCCCGAACATCTCGCGGTAGGTGCTGCACCGACTGTGCCGCGTCAACCAGCACGGGGATATCGTGTTCGTGGGCAAGGCGGATGATCTCTTCAACCGGATTAACCGTGCCCAGAGAGTTCGAAACCTGATTGACAGCCACGAGGCGGGTTTTTTCATTGAGCATGCGCTGGAAAAGCGTCAGGTCAAGCTCACCGTGCTCGTCAAACGGCAGCACGCGGAAAGCCGCCTCGCGTCTTTGGCACATTAACTGCCATGGGACGTAGTTGCTGTGGTGCTCAAGCTGGGTCACGATTATCTCATCCCCAGGCTGCACGAATTTCTCACCAAAAGAATACGCTAACAGATTAATTGATTCGGTTGTGCCGCGGGTGAAAATAACCTCGTGGTTGCGTTCGGCGTTGATAAACCCTGCCACCTTCCGCCGAGCCGCTTCATAGGCTTCGGTTGCCTGCACCGCCAGGGCATGATTTCCCCGGTGGATATTCGCGTTTAGGCGGGAGTAGTAGTGGACGAGCGAATCGATCACCACCTGAGGCTTTTGTGTGGTGGCGGCATTATCCAGATAGACCAGCGGGTGGTCATTGACGCTTTGGTTCAGGGCAGGAAAATCAGCCTTGGCGCTGAGAATATTTTTGCTCATATCGGTTCCTTAAGACATTTAGATTTTACCATCCTAAAAGCTGGCGCGGCAATCTGTAACAACAACGGGACGTGCCGCCCCAACCCTCCGGATTATCTTAGCCGGAATTGTACAAAAAGCGCCAATCCCTGAAATGGTGGATGGAGGAGGCTGGCTTTAGGATACAATTGTTAACAATTATCGGATCTTTTGGTTGTTATTAGTGATTGCGGCGGAGGATAGATGGCTGAGAAAATTTTAGTTGTGGATGATGAGATTTCCTTGCAGGAGACATTGACCTACAACCTTAAAAAAGAAGGATATCTCGTTGAAGTGGTTGGCGATGGGCTTGCCGCGCTTGATCTTTTCAGGTCCACCAAGCCCGACCTGGTGATTTTGGATGTGATGCTCCCCGGTATGGACGGCTTCGAAATCTGCCGAACGCTTCGCCAGGAATCCAACACGCCAGTCCTGATGCTGACTGCCCGCGATGATGAAATCGACCGTGTGGTTGGGCTGGAAGTTGGAGCGGACGACTACCTGCCGAAGCCCTTCAGTATGCGCGAGCTGATTGCCCGCGTAAAAGCGCTCCTGCGGCGAGTGAGATTGATCCGCGAGGAAGTAGGAACCACAACGGGCGAGATAACTCAACCCAAAACCCTCGTGTTTGGCAACCTCGAAATTGACCTCAGCCGTAGAGAAGTGCGGTTGGATGGCAAAGTGCTTCCCTGCAAACCCAAGGAATTTGAGTTGCTGACGTTTATGGGTCAGCATCAAGGGCGCGTTCTTACCCGCGAACTCATCCTCGAAAGGGTTTGGGGTTGGGGTTATGTGGGCGATTCGCGGACGGTGGACGTGCACATCCGATGGCTCAGGGAAAAGATTGAACAAACCCCTGAAAATCCGGAGAGAATTGTTACCGTGCGTGGAGCAGGTTACCGCTTCGAGGGGTAATGACAAAAATGAAAATGCGCATGCACTGGCGCATTGCCTGGCCATATATCCTGACGCTGGCTTTGATGCTGGCAGCGTGGTTGATTGTTTTACCGCTGATCGAACAATACGCCTCCCAGAAAGCTATTATCGGCGGCTCGCCGGCTGATCTTACGGTGGTGCACAATGCGGCAATTCTGATCGCGCTGGTTGGCTTAGTGATTGGGCTGGGTGCCAACCTGATTTATTCGAACCGCTATGTTGATGATCTCAAAACCCTGACGGAAGCTGCCAAGGAGCTCGGAGAAGGAAAGTATCAGAAGATCGACCTACCTCCCATGCCAAATTCAATTCGCGAGATGCGCGAATTAAACGACGCGCTCCAAAAAACCGCCCTCCAAATTGAGGACCAAATTAACGCGCTCTCAAAGGAGCGCGCGATGCTCTCGGCAGTGCTCGGGCAGATGACCGATGGGGTGATGATCGCGGATGACACCGGTCGGGTTCAGCTGCTCAACCGTGCCGCGGAAAAGTTGTTTAAAACCACTGAGGCAGACGCGCTTGGGCGCTCGGTGGTGGAAATCATGCGCCATCATGCCCTTGTGGAGCTTTGGGAGGAGACTCGCGACGGTCCCGCCAAGACCATCACGATGGAAATGGGCGCCATGCATAAGTTCCTGCAGGTGGTGGGCATCCCGCTTGGCGAGGAATTGCCCGGGCGTTCGATGCTGCTATTCCAGGATTTGACCCAAACCCATCACCTCGAGACCGTCCGGCGGGATTTTATATCGAATATTTCTCACGAACTGCGCACTCCTATGGCGGGGTTAAAGGCGATCAGCGAGACATTGCTGGACGGCGCGTTGGAAGACCCTGCCGCTGCTCGTAATTTTGTGGTGCGCATGGATAGCGAGGTGGATAACCTTTCGCAAATGGTCAGCCAATTGCTTGAACTCTCGCGCATCGAGTCGGGTCGTTCTAACTTCAGCTTCCGGCGTGTTGAACCCTGGGATCTGATCCGTAAGCCTTCGGAGCGCATGGTTCTGCAAGCGGAACGGGTGGGCTTGACCCTCAGCTATGACTGCCCTCCAGACATGCCCCAGGTTTTTGCTGACCCAGAACGCATCTCGCAGGTTTTTATCAACCTGATTCATAATGCCATCAAGTTCACACCCAACGGCGGCTATATTCATGTCACCGCGTTTCAGGATGGACAGATGGTCGTTTTTAAGATCAGCGATAACGGCGTTGGAATCCCCCATAAAGACCTGACCCGTATCTTTGAACGCTTCTATAAGGCTGACCGCGCGAGGTCTGGCGGCGGAACCGGGCTTGGGCTCTCGATCTGCAAACACATGGTTGACGCGCACGGCGGTAAGATTTGGGTGGAAAGCGAAGAAAACGCGGGATCCAGCTTTTTCTTTTCTCTGCCGATGGTACGCGCGGATGCGTAGCCAACTGGCTGCTAATTCTTTATGGTTGCCAAGCCTTATTTTCTCGCATCAAATAACCCCAAATAGGTTTTGTTTATAGATACAATTTCGCAAAACTCCATTCAGTAAACTATAATAATGACACCGCGTACCGCTGGCAATCACCTGAAACAGCCCGGTAAGCATGAGTGGAGGCAAAGATAGTGTTGAGAAAAAACGATACCACAGGAAAATTGATCGTTGTGGAAGGAATTGACGGTTCCGGCAAGTCCACCCAAATTGATCTGTTATATAAATGGCTTTTACGCGCGGGCTACTCGGTTTATTTTAGCGAGTGGAACAGCTCGGCGCTGGTGAAAAGCACCACCAAGGCAGCCAAAAAAGCCAAAACCTTTACCCCCACAACCTTCAGCATTTTGCACTGCACCGATTTTGCCGACCGCTGGGAAAATAGCATTTATCCTCTTCTGAAAGCTGGCGTAATCGTTTTAGCGGATCGCTATGCCTTTACCGCTTTTGCCCGCGATGTGGCGCGCGGTGTCGATCCCGAATGGGTGCGCAATATGTACTCTTTCGCCATCATGCCGGATGCCGCGCTTTATTTTCGCGTGCCGCTGGATATTGCCGTGGAGCGCATCACCAGCGCCAGAGCAAGCCTCAAGTATTATGAAGCAGGCATGGACCTGGGGCTCTCGGAAAACATCAACCAGAGCTTCGAACTCTTCCAGGGCAGAATCTTGAATGAGTATGACAAAATGGTGGACGAGTTTGGTCTCACGATGATTGACGGCACGAAATCTGTCAAAGAACAACAGAAAAAGGTGAGATCCATCATCAAGAAGATATTGGTTGGCTTTGAAGGTCTGCCAAACCCCAATCACATGCCAATTTCGGTCACGAATATTCAGGCTGCCAAATCCAAAAAAGGAGACTCAAAATGAATAAAGCCATGTTTTATGGAGCTGGGTTCCCCTATCGCGATTTTGGCAAACTCACTGGCAAGCTGATTGTCTTGGAAGGCTCCGACGGAGTGGGTCGCTCAACCCAGGTAAAAAAACTGCGCGCCTGGCTTGAAGAAGAAGGCTACGCCGTCTCGGATACGGGGCTTACGCGCTCAGAACTCACCGCGGCCGGGCTTGAGGTGGCCAAAAGCGGGCACACCCTTGGACCTATTACCATGAGCCTTTTCTACGCTGCCGACTTTGCGGACCGCCTTGAAAACCAGATCATCCCAGCGCTGCAAGCTGGGTTTGTGGTGCTTTCGGATCGCTATTTCTATTCTGTAATCGCGCGCGACAGCCTTCGCGGCGTCAATCGAAGTTGGTCAAAACAGCTTTACGGCATTGCCCTCAGACCAGACCTCGTTCTCTATATGAAAGCCAGCATCACAACGCTGGCAACCCGGCTGATCCACGGCCGCGGACTTAATTTTTGGGAAGCCGGCATGGATCTTCATCTGGCAGACAACCTCTATGATAGCTTTGTGAACTACCAAAACCTGATCCGGGAACAGTTCGAGATCCTGTCGGATGAATACAACTTTATGACCATTGATGCCGATCGAAGCCCGGATGAAATCTTTGAGGATCTGAAAACTCCCATCCTGGAGCTGCTGCACAACCGGCTAACCAAAGGTAAAAAACCAAAATAGCACAAACAACTTGCCCCAGCCTTCCTGGGGTGAGTTTTTTAGGAGGCGCGATGAGCAAAATTCGATCAGAGGCTGTATGCGTCTTTGGGGCAACAATCATCAACACTCATGTTCAGGCAATTCGGTCGGAAGTTGAAGGGGTGCTTGAGGCAAAGGATATCGAATACATCCATCGCATGCGAGTTGCGTCGCGCCGATTGCGCAGCGCCCTGGCTCTTTTTGAGGCTTGCTTTGCCCCCAAGGAGTTCAAAACCTATTCGCGCGATGTACGCGAGGTTACCCGAGCGCTCGGCTCCGCGCGCGATCTGGACGTACAGCTCGACCTGCTCGAGCGTATCATGCCGGAACTTTCTGCCCCGAGGTTTGCGCCGGGTCTGCGTCGGCTGCAATTGCGCCTGAAGCAGCAACGCGACCAAGCCCAGCAAGGAATCATTAATGCCATGCGGACCTTGCAGCAGGATGACACTTTGACGCACCTTGCCGAATGGGCGGCACGGCACCTTGAAATCTCAGAGGATGTCTACCTGTTTTCGCCCGCGCTCTATGAATTGGCATTCAGCGGAATTAACACCCGGCTCAAAGAGCTGCTGGCTCACGCGGCTTTCATTCAGGATGAGAGCAACATCACCGAACTGCACAACATGCGCATCAGCGCCAAACGGCTGCGCTATACAATGGAAGCCTTTGCCGAACTGTATGGCGCGAATTTAAAACCTTTCATCGCGCAAACCCGAAAATTCCAGGACCTTTTGGGTGACATTCACGACGCGGACGTTTGGATTGAATTGGTGCCGCGCTTTATCCAGAAGGAAAGAGAGAGGATAGAAACCTATTTTGGTCATGCGCGTCCGCTGCAGCGCCTTTTGCCAGGGCTCAAAGCTTTTGGGGAGAACCGGTCTGTCAGGCGTAAGGCGGATTATCAACAGTTTCTGGAAATGTGGAAAAAGGCAGAAGAAGATCAGGTTTGGGACGCGCTGGTTAAACTCATCAACACACCGCTTGACCTTGAGGTGGTAATGCGGGCGATGCGGCAGCCGATTTCACCTCGGCCAGAAGAAGAGGCAGCAGAAAACCTATCCCCGGAGGATTGACGCGCTTATCGAAGCGAAAGTGTTAGCCTTGCTGCTGGGTTATTCGTCGCCCGGCAAATTCCGTTCCATGCGGCGCAACAGGATAAGATTTATCACCGCGACTATCACCATCAGTATAGTTAAAATCAGATAACCTTTTTGCCAGTTTTCCTGCCCGACCATCATCGTGAATTCCGACATGCCCCCGACACCTGAAATGAGCGTGAGCGGCATAAAGATGCTGCTGATGATCGTCAACCGCCGCATGATCGCGTTTGTGCGATTGGAAGTGGCAGCCATGCGGTTGCTGATTAGCGACAGGTGAATTTCCATCAGGCTTGTCACCTGATCTCGCGCGGTTTCTGCAATTTCGTAGTAGCGGGAGAGATGATCATATACATCCCGGAAAAAGACCAAAGATTTCTCAGCAACAAACGGGCTGTCTTGCCTGATCAGTTTGCTGATCACTTCCCGTTCATAAAAAACGGATTTTCGGATGGTCATCAGGTCGCGCCTTGAATCCATTAGCCGTGAAAGGTCAAAGTCTGGCGCGCCGCTTAAGATTGCGTCTTCGTCGTCATCGAGCTTGGTTTCTATTCGATCAATTGCCTGAAATTTTCGATCCACCACGATGTCGACCAACTGATGCAGCATAAAAGAGGGTCCGTTTTTGACCTTTTGCGCTTCACGTTCCACCAGGCGCTCAATGCCCTGTAGCAAGGGTCGCCCCTGGCTATCGTGGCGGGTGATACTGACAACAAAATCATTGCCGATTGCCAGATCAAGCTCATGAGCCAGTAATTCTTCGGCTGTGCTTTCAAAGACGTTGAAGATCATGAAAGAATAACTCGAAAACAAATCCAATTTTGGCAATTGGTCGGCATTGAGGCTGTCTTCGATACTTAATGGATGGAAGTTGAGCTCAGTGATCAGCGGCTGAAGCTCCTCCTTGGTTGGGTCGCAATAATCCAACCACATATATCCCCCAGCCTTCACCGCTCTCATGGCGTCGTGGATGGAAGAAACGACTGAAAGTTCACCGACCGGATTGATGTAGAAAAAGCGAGAATATGAGGTTTTTTCTGTGGTTGGTTGGTTGAGATCAGTCATGGTTTACTCGTTTTAACCTCCTTGGCGCAAGTATTTTGACAAAAGGCGAAAGCGGGTTCCAGTCTAACAGCTTGGCAAACTGGAGCGATGAAAGCTTCCGTTCTGCTTGAACCGCTTTCCTTTTCTTGATCACATCCGGTAAGCCCCTCAAAGCGTCTCTTTTGCCTTTGTAAAGAGCGCTGCCGGCGGGCATAACAAGCCCCGCGCCCAGATAGAGCAGATTGTAAAACAAATGAACCGGAAGCAGCAGAAAAAACAAAAATCCGGGCATATTCTTAACAAACGTCCAGACCAGGTTTCGCTGCCCGTAGTAGGTTGAGAAGTCGCTCCGATAGCCGGTGCTGCCTGAGCCAACATGGCGCACGACCGCGTCTGGTAAATACAAAAAGGGATATCCAGCTAATTGCAGCCGCAAATCGAGGTCGAGGTCCTCCATGTACGCGAAGAAATCCTCATCAAATCCGCCAACTTGCGCGAATGCGGCGCGCGGATACGCTGAGGCGGCGGCGCAAGCGCTCATCACGCGGCGCGGAAAACGCGCGCTTTTGACAGCTGGCTGATTGTGGTTTTTCCGCCAGGCTAAGCCGCTGGCATGGTAAACGTTCCACTCCCCATCCAGCAAATCCGGATTGTCTGCCCGCAGAAGGCGCGAAGCGAAACAGGACCCCGGGTAGCTCTGGGCTGCCTGGTGCAGCGTGGCGAGCCAATCGGGCTGAGGGAAGGCATCGGCGTTTAGCAACACCAGGTATGACCCTTGCGCCCGCGAGGCAGCCAAATTATTGCCGCCAGCGAAACCGAGATTAGTCTCAGAACGCATCATTTGGATGGCGAGATCATGATAGCGATCCAAAACCGCCTGATCAGGCGGTTTATCCGATCCGTTGTCCAGCAGGATGACTTCAAAATCCTTAAAAGTTTGAGCTTGTAGCGACTGCAAACATTGCAGCAAGTATTGTTCACTCTGCCAGAAAAGGATCAGGATTGAGAAGTAAGGCTTGCTCATTTTATTTCCATCGAAACAAGTCAATTATAGTTTAGGAAATTGGGATATGCACGGGATTGAATGCGTGCGGGCAGTCCTGTATAATTTTCGAAATTTCAAAACACGGGACGGAAATTTATGGCAAATTCGAAGCGAGCCAACCAAAAGAAAACCAGCAAAGCCCCAGCCAGATCCCAGGGCAAAGCTGAAAGTGACAAAAAATCCACTATGCCAATCTGGGGATGGGTCTTAATCGTAATAGCAGTTGTTGTTGGAGGTTATTTGCTCATTCAAAAAGCCACACAGGAACTTTCCCGCGCGGATCGGCTGCCGCTGGAGATCAGCGCCGCCGAAGCTGCCAAACTTGACCAAAACGAATGGTTCTTTTTAGACGTCCGCGAACCAGACGAATGGGAACAAGGTCACATCTCATATGCCACTTTGATCCCTCTTGGTCAGCTGACTTCCCGCCTGTCTGAGATACCTAAAGATAAGAACATTGTTGTGGTTTGTCGCTCAGGCAACCGAAGTGCCGTTGGGCGCGATCAGTTACTGGAAGCGGGCTTCAAATATGTCACGAGCATGGCAGGCGGTATGAAACAATGGCGAACCCAAGGGAGCATGGTAGTCACCGGTCCATGAGGACCCCACCTGCTAATTTATCGTGTTAGATTTGCCCTATAGAACCGGGCAATTTTAATTCGAATAATTAACTGCATAACTATTTATGAATTGATAAGCATCGAACAAGTATATTAATCTTGTTAATTCCTCCTTTAATCCGTACAACCTCTTCTTGACT
>LUZV01000270.1 GCA_001603765.1 Anaerolineales bacterium Chloro_02
ATTCTGCGCGAAACCTACGGACACGCGGTTTACCAGGAGCAGATCATGATCGCTGCCGTGCAGTTGGCAGGCTACTCACCCGGCGAGTCGGACGACTTGCGCTCCGCGATTTCCAAGAAGAAGGTCAAGGAAGTCAAAAAACACCGCGACAAATTCATCAAGGGCGCTGTAAAGAACGGGATCGAAAAGAAAATAGCTGAAGAAATTTTTGCTCATTGGGAAGCCTTCGCGCATTATGGGTTTAATAAGAGCCATGCCACCAACTACGGCATGATCGCGGTCAAAACCGGCTATCTGAAAGTCCACTATCCGGTGGAATATATGACCGCGCTGCTTTCCGCCTGGAAAAACGATAACGACAAATGTTCAGTCTATGTTTCAGAATGCCATAATATGGGCATAGAAGTTCTTCCGCCGGATATTAACCACAGCGATTATGACTTCACCATTGAAGAGCAAACCGAAGGGAACGCGCTCATTCGGTTTGGGCTTGGGGCAATCAAAAACGTCGGGCAGGCGCCAGTGGATACCATTATCCAAGCGCGTGGGCATCAGGCGTTTGTTGATCTCAACGACTTTATCCGGCGGGTGGATCTGCGCCAGGTGGGGAAGCGCCCATTGGAATGTCTGATTAAAGTTGGCGCGCTTGATTCTTTCGGACCGCGCAAAGCGCTGCTGCGCGCGGTTGATCAGATGGTCAACGTTTCGATTAGCAACGCCAAAGCGGCGGAAAACGGTCAGATGGACTTATTTGGAGGCGGAACAGCAGTTTTGCCGCATGTGGTCCTGCCGACTGATGTATCGGTGGATCCGCCCGAACAGTTGGAGTGGGAAAAAGAACTGTTGGGGCTCTACGTTTCCGATCATCCCCTGCGGTCCTACATGACTCAGCTTGCTGACAAAATCAGCCATACATCCAACCAGCTCGACGAGGTGGAAACCGAGAGCAAGGTGACCATTGGCGGTTTGGTGAAACGCATCCAGCCTATTCTGACCAAAAAGAACCAAAACATGGCTTTTGTCACCCTTGAAGATCAATTTGGCGAGATGGAAGTAGTTCTGTTCCCACTTGTCTGGGAGCGCGACAATCGCATGGTTGAAGTTGGCAGCTTGTTGGTAATTGAGGGGAAACTGCAGCATCAGGATCGGGGCACATCCATCCTGGCGGATAAGGTACGACGCATTGGAGTGGGTGAGAACGGACCAGAAGGGTCGTTCGACCCCAATAGCGGAAAACACTATGAGAACCTGCTTGAGAATTACCTGCCGAACATCCGCCTTCTGTCGCGTTATCGTCTGAATGGAAGTGAAGAGCCTAACGCGGATGAGGACAACGCCCCACTGGATGAGTTAGGCGAGCTTGAAGACGAGCTTTGGAAGGTAGGCTTGGATTTGGACGAAGACGAGTCGGAAATGACCTTCCTGAGTGATGAACCTGAATTGCCTGTTGAAACGCCTCAGGCGGAAGAGACCCTTCCAAAATTGAACGTGAAGACTGGCAGCCCAGACCCAGAGCCAACCAAGGCCGAATCGAGCGTTCAGCCTAAAACAAATGGCACAGTCTCGGTTAAACGGCGCGTTTTAGTGGTGCAGATCGACCGGGAAGAAACACCAGAGCGCGTCATGCGCAAGGTGCATCAACTTCACGGTTGGTTGGGTTCCTATCCGGGGGACGATCAGTTTGTCTTCCAGTTTTTCTCGGAAGGGGCATGGCGCGAGTGCGTCTTCCCGAACGACAGCGTGGCGATCTCACAGTCGCTTTTGGTTCAACTTAAGAAGTTAGCCGAAGAAAGCACAATCTATGTGCGTGAAGAGCGGTTTGACGCCCTGAGTGATTGACTTATTTGAGTAAACGCAAGCAAAGCGCACAAAAACTCCCAGCTAATAAGACGAGGAAAAACCGTTGCCCTGCTAAGGGATCCTTTCCTCAAGGTGTCAGAACTTCATCCCGTCTATATCAATAATGAAGATCTGATTTTTGCTATAAGCCCTTTAAGGCGTGCTCGTCGATCCTGTAAGTTGATTCATTGCCCCCAAGCTTGACGGGAACCGTTTTGGTAACGCTGAAGTTAGATTTGGCTATAATTGAACTCCAAAGGAAATCGCGTGAACCATGAAAACTATACGTCTATCGCTGGTCGGGTTTGGCAACGTCGGACAAGCATTTGCCAGACTGTTGAGCGAAAAACTGCCTGAGCTGGAGTCGGAATACGGCTTCTCCGCTGTGGTGACCGGCATCGCGACCGGCAGACACGGTTGCTGCATCAATCCCGCGGGGATTAACCTGTCTGAAGCGTTATCGAACATCTCGCGGGGCACTTCCCTAACAAAACTTAACCAGACGGGTTTCGAAGGCGGAACAATAAGTTTTATTCGCTCCTGCCCGGCGGATGTGATGCTGGAAACTTCCCCCGTCAACCCCATCAGCGGTCAGCCGGCGTTGGATCACCTGCGGCAGGCGCTTGAACAGGGAATGCACATCATCACAGCAAATAAAGGACCGGTGGTTTTTGGCTATCAAGAGCTTAAGGAGCTGGCTGCGAGCAGAAAGCTGGGCTTTCGTTTCGAATCAGCCGTGATGGATGGCGCGCCGATTTTCTCGCTCTTCCGCCACCCTCTGCGCGGCGCGCGTCTGCTTGGGTTCAGCGGGATTCTCAACTCTTGCACCAATCTTC
>LUZV01000271.1 GCA_001603765.1 Anaerolineales bacterium Chloro_02
AAAATTAGCCATTCGCGCTAACTCTAATAATCATATTATAGTATTTTTTTTATGAAAACACAAATTTTAACTCATTTGAAAATTCAGTTAGTCCACTTCAACAAAATAACCTTTCCGTTCACGCATCAGGAGTATAATTCCTTGCCATAAGACAAGCTAATCTCTGCCATTTTGCAAAAGAGAATTAATTATCTTCATTTTCAACAGTGTTATCGCCCACGCAAATCTAACAATCGACACTCTACAAAAAAGGTAAAAGGTTTATCATGAGTCCATCCGTTTCAGCATCAAATCAAGATCACGTGCCTGGTCAGGTCTCTTCTCTCCTTCATAATCGCTGGTTTTTCATGGGGGTTGGCATATTAATCGTTACCATCGTTTTGGTCCTTACTTTAAACATGGGTCTCTACGCTATTTCGATGGCATCCGGATTAGCTGGGATCGCTCTCGCCGCGTATTTCATCTTGCGCATTACGCTTCGCCCGATCAAAACGGCTGCCATGGTGGATGTCGCCAACGATATCAAATTCGGAGCCCAGACCTACCTCCGCAGGCAAATAAAAACCATCCTGCTGGTCACGCCCTTTTTCGCGGCGCTTTTGTGGTGGATTTTGGACTGGAAAGTTGCCATGACCGCGGTTTTTGGCGTGCTAACTTCCCTGCTGGCTTCTTATATTGGCATGAGTGTCAGCGTGCGCACCAATCTGCAGACCGCCGATATCGCCAATGAGGGCAAAGGCATTCCCTTCCGAACCGCCTTGTTTGGCGGATCGGTTATGGGGTTTTGCATCACTGGTCTAAGCTTGATCGTGCTGTCGGTTTTGTTCAGCATCTTCAAAGACCCTAACGCGCTGATCGGCTTCGCTTTTGGCGGCGGATTGGCAGCTCTCTTCGCCCAAATCGGCGGCGGAATTTTCACTAAATCCGCGGATATCGGCGCGGATCTGGTCGGAAAGATCGAAGCCCACATCCCCGAGGATGATCCGCGCAACGCCGCGGTTGTTGCTGACCTCGTTGGCGATAACGTTGGCGATTGCGCCGGGCGGGGCGCGGACCTCTTTCAGACCTTCAGCGACGACCTCGTAACCGGTTCGATCGTGGCAATTGCAATGGCGTCCGTTTATGGATTCAAAGGTATTTATTTCCCATTTCTGATGCAGAGCGCGGGTGTGTTTGCTTCCGCCTTGGGCATTTTTGCCAGCCGGGAATGGAAGCCCGGCATGCCTCCCTCTGCTCAGTTCAACGTGGGTTTGCTCGTCAGTTCCTTTTTTAGCATCATCGGCGCTCTGAGCATCTCACATTGGCTGCTTAATAGCTGGGTCATCGGCATCGCCGCCACCCTGGGCGTGCTGATCACCGCCATAGCATCAGTGAGCACGCGCTACTATGCCGGGATGGAGGGCAAACCCGTCCGCAACATCGCCAAAGCGTCCAAGCGCGGCGCCGCTTTGAACCTGATAACCGGGTTTGCCTATGGTCTTCAAAGCCCGGTGATACCTGTTGTCGCGCTGATGGGAGTGGTTGTCGCAATTTATTCACTTTCAGGCAATAGCCTTCTGGCACTTGTTGGCGTCAATATCGGCACCGACCTCCTGATCACCTTCATTATGGCGGCGGATGCTTTTGGTCCCATTGTTGACAACGCCGCGGGGATCGCTGAGATGTCTGAATCAGCCCAAGGGGTGATTGATAAGCTTTCCAGGCTCGACTCGGTCGGAAACACCATGAAAGCGATCACCAAAGCCTACGCCATGATCTCAGGCACGGTAACAGCGTTTGTGATTTTTCTGACCTTTTATAAGCTGGCGGGCATCGATTCGATTGATGTCACGACACCTTTTAATCTCAGCTTTCTTTTCGTTGGCGTTTCTCTGCCTTTCCTGATCGCCTCGCTGGTCATCGGTTCAACAGCCAAAACCGCTGAAAAAATGGTGGACGAGGTGCGCGATCAGTTCAGGAAGAACCCGGACATTATTAAAGGAACAGTGAAGCCCAACTATACCCACTGCATCGACATCGCTACCAGAAACGCCCTAAAAGAGATGATCCTACCGAGCGCTATCAGCATCCTGGTTCCGATCGGCATCGGGTTTGCCTTTGGTATGAACGCGCTTGGCGCTGTGTTGGTGGGCTCAGTGGCTTGTTCCGCCCTGCTTGGACCCTTCTTCAACAACACAGGCACCGCTTTTGACAACGCGAAAAAGACCATCGAAAACCTCGAACTCTCGCGCGGCACCCCGGAACACATCGCGGCGGTCATCGGAGATACCGTCGGCGATTCTTTGAAGGACGTCGCGGGTCCGTCAACGCTCATCTTCATGAAACTGATCGGTATGGCTTCTTTGCTGATCGTACCGCTGCTTAAATAAAGTTGGCTTCATCAAGAGCGGTTATCAGACCAGTCCTTTTCAAGACCAAATGAGGCAAAAAGCTCTCTCTATACTTAAATGGAGAGAGCTTTTTTTTATTTTTCGCCAACTCAAGCCTAAAACAAAAGCCAAGATGCGGCGCTGCCTCAACCCCGCTTCAACGCATTTGTTGATAGTCGAAAACACCCTTAAAAAAGAGAGGCACGCCGCGGTGCGCCTCTCTTTGTCTTTCAGTTGAACCCTGATTAAGCGTCGGCTTGCTGACCAATCAAATGGTCGGATGAACGCCCGAGTTCAGCTTCCATCTTATCCAATGTTGGTTTATCGAGGTTATAAATGAAGCGGATTGACGCCCAGGCAGCAACAGCGGTGAACAGCGACATCCCAGCCACGAGGTAGCGCATGTTGAGCGCTGTCTGCGCTGTCTGATCCGCGCCCAACGTCCCCACATAGCCTAGCGCGCCCATCAACAGCAGCCCAATCGAAGGACCAACGCCCTGGGCGATCTTACGAAAGAACGAATGGAGCGCGTAGACGGTTCCTTCTTCTCGCTTACCAGTTTTCCACTCGTTGTAATCGATCGCGTCCGCGACCATCGCGTAGCCGGTGATCATGAACACTGCCGTGCCTAAGCCATTGAGCATCAGCAGCGCTAGATAGATAATCATCCCCTTGGCGTCGCCGGTGATGGGCAAAATAAGCATCAAGATTCCAGAGACGATCGGAATGAGCATGCTCACCTGAGCGGCTTCTTTCTTCCCCCATTTGCGGACGATTTTCGCGATAAAGGGCATGAGGAAGAACATGGGCAGATAACCGATCAGCATCACAACACCCGAAACGCTGGCTTTATGGAAATAGGATTGAAACATCACCGTGACGGCAGTCTGCGCCCCGTAGGACCCGAGGAAATATGCCACAATCCCCAGGGTAACACCCATCGCGCCGCGGTTTTTCAGGAAATTCCGGACCGATTCTACATAATTAAACTTCGCTTTGGGTTTTTCCTGCTGCTCCTCAGAGGATGGGGTCGCGTGCACGCGAATTGTGGTGCCGCGCAGCATGAATTGGAAGGCAAAGAAAGCGATCACACCCATCACCAAAGCAATAGGGAACATTTTAGCGCCCATCAGATTGTTGTTTTTATCAAAAATGATCGTTGGAAGGATCAGAGCAATACCCATCCCCGCGACAATCGCACCAACGTTGCGCCAGGCAGAAAGCTGCGCGCGTTCGCCAGCCTCGGCGGTGATAACTGAAACCATCGAGCCATAAGGCACGTTGACGATAGTGTAAAACATGTCCCAGGTCATATAGCCCAGCATGCAGACCACAACCTTCAACCACAGCGCCGCGTTCGGAATTGGGATATAGCAAAGCGCGGCTGAGATGATTAAGCCGAACGAACCAAAATAAATGAAGGTCTTGAATTTGCCTCTTTTGTAATTCTTGGTGCTCGCGTCCATCAATCCGCCAATCAGTGGGTCGTTGATCGCGTCCCAAACTTTCAGAATAATGAGCAGCAGAGCGAATAACGACGCGCTCAAGCCGATATATTGTGTGTAAAACAGCGCCAGATAACTTGCCAGCGCGAAAGACATGTTGCACCCAAAATC
>LUZV01000272.1 GCA_001603765.1 Anaerolineales bacterium Chloro_02
CCGTCAAGCGAGGCAAGCGCAAGCACATCTTTGCCTTCGTAAGTATGGACGTAGATCACGAACCGGCCATCTGGCGTGATGACAGGTGAGGCGCTGGCTCCGAAGGCTGGGGTAATGGCGCGGGCAGAACCTTCCTGATAGGGTTTGAAATAGAGTCTGCCATCACGCTCCGTGAAGACCACACCCTGCCGTCCGGCGCAGACATCGCCGCCGCCATAACCAACCCCTCCAGAGGGGTTCAGCTCACCGCTGAGGTCAAAAGCCGCGTCGTGGGGTGGTTTGGCGAACAAAGTGGTTTTTCCGTCCTGGGATTGCGACCAGACGAGGAAATTTCCGTCTGGCGACCACTGAACGTCATTGACGCGGATGCCGCCGGCAAGCATAGCGGGGGTGATTGGGCTGGGCCAGAGCCCTTGTGGGAGAACTTGTTTACTCATGCGCCACCTCAGTTTGAGAGATAAGTTTATTATACCGTCAGGTTAGCTCCGACAGGTTGTTTTTGGAGTACAGAACTGTTAGCGCCTTTTGCCCACAATTGCGACCAAAACCAAAATTCCTGTTGACGCGCTTGAAATGGCGTGCTAAAATATCAGTCCCCTTCGATGGGCGCGTAGCTCAATGGTAGAGCAGCGGCCTTTTAAGCCGTTGGTTCAGGGTTCGAGCCCCTGCGCGCTCACTTTTTATTTAACCTCCAGACTGCGCCTCAGCAGGAGATTTTTTGCTCGTAAACCATTTACCTGAACTACCGAAGTGATGCTCAACTGAACCGTCGGGGAATTGGATGACTGTATTTTTGCCTTCGCGGCGCACTTCAAGCCCGCGTAGGCGCGCAACTATCGGCCAGGGGAATGGGTTTTCGCCTGAGATGTAGACCTTATGTTCATTGATAATTTGAATTCCAGCGACTTCAAGCAATAACAAAGGCGGGAGGATGCCTCGCGCGCTGTTGCGATTACCCCAGCCAATGCCATGATCGCTGGTAAAACCATCCATCAGCGCGTGTTCGCGTTTGAGGAGCACGGTAAACCCAAGTATCAGCCGACTGAGAAGCTCCCAGGCGAGCTTTTTCTCGCCAATCTGGTTCAAATGCTCGATGACGAGGCAATTCCACGCCGTGTTAACCCTGCCTCCAGACGCCGCTTGTGGGTTGAGGTCGGTGGGCAGCCCAAAGCGATACCGCGGGTCATTCGGCGCTGCCCAAACTGGCTCGGCAGAATCTGCGACGGACCGTTCCCAATCCACGAGACGGCTGATATCCGAAATATTCAGATCGCTGGTGTAGATGCGCGCTAAACCCTCCGAGAACGAAAGATTCTCAAGCTGATCGAACCTTGAAAAGATAGACTGCGTCGTCGCGTGAAAATGCGTCGGCAGCCAGACGATATCGCCAGGCTCGACGAGTTCACTCAGTGGGTTCCCGGCGCTATCCGCGCCCAGCACTTTGAAAGCCGCGGGCAGCGCAAAACGTTTTGTTGGTTCAAGGCGGATATTTAACCTCGCTGGGGTTTCGAGCTGAATATTTTGCCACTCCGCAATAGGGAGTTGAACCTCCGCGACGCGCTGAGCGGCTTGATCGAGGTTATTATCGCGATCGATAAAAGAGGAGTCAGGGTGTTGGTCGCGAAAACGCGCGAGGGCTGCCCCAAGACGCTCCTGGAATGGCAGCACGCGGCTGGATGTGTCCGCGTCGCTAAGCGCGCGCGTCATACGCTGAATGATTTCGAGCTCATCCGCAAGCAAAGCTGCCAAAGCGCGGCTCTCAACGCTCAAAATACGCGTTGGCAGCGCTGATTCATCCAGCAAATCGAACACCTCTAGGTCGGTGAGCTCTGCCTGTTCGGGGCTGAACCATTCTGGCAAACCGTCCTGATCGCGATCGTGTTTGGAGGAGAACCAGCGCAGTGTCTGCTCCACCAGCAGCGGGAGGCATTCAGCCAGGAAAGGCGGATGTTGATAGTAGGTATGCACGTCCCAAACTAGAGCCGCAAGGCGCGGAAAAGGCGGCGCGTTTTTATACTGGCTGCCCAGTTCTGCCAGGTTGGTTTTTACCAAGTTGACCGCCAGTTCCGTTTGAGCGGGCAAGAGCGTGCGCGCCAACTGCCGCAGCGCCAGAACGGAGCGGTTGCCTGAAGACGGATCTCTCTGCAAGGTTGAATAGGCTTTACCCACCGGAGTGTGGATATTGCGTTTTTCAAAGAAGGTCAGACCCCAGCCGGGTTCAGAATTAACCGAATTCTCGGTCTGCTTCAGGAGCTGGTTAGCCTGGTCCTGCATGGATTTGAATAGGATGTTCCAGTCATGATGGGGTGTTTCAATCTCGATTTCGTGCGATAACTCTGCCACTTCATGCCTGGCAACCTCCGCCTGCCAATTGACCGGGAAAGGTTTTTGGGCGCGTTCCTGGCTTTGGATAGGCGAAAACGCCAAACTGCAGCGCCAGATAGCAGAAAATTCTTCGCCCGGCATGAGAGGCTGGCTGATCTCGAGCGCCTGGTTCGGGCTGAAAACCGGTTTTGGAGCGCCTTCCATGAGCAGCGCGGCGGTGATTTCTCCGCTTTGACCGCGCAGGTAAGTCTTATAGTCAAGCTTGGTGACGGTCATGCCCTGGTCGCCGCTGAGCGGCACCAACAGCCCAGCCACGCGCGCGCTCAGGTCCGCGTTCGCGCTGCCGGTGTTGCGCAGGGTGACGCGCCCACTCACAGCATACGGCTCGCGCACCCAAAACTCGAACGTGACCTGCGTGTCGGCGTCTGCCGCGAGGCTCAGATGCGCGTAGCTGGCGCTGAGGCTGTCGATCCGCGGCGACGTGAGATAGTCGCTTAGGTTTTGGTAAGGGTGTTTGTTGCGGGCGATTGTCGGCATGATGCGGAAGGATTGAGCCTGAAGCCCAAGGGTTGTGTGCAGAGAAGGCGGTAAATCTGGATCCAAATTGAGCTGCCAGACGATATCGGGACCTTCAGACTGAGTCGGTGAGGTGTGGTCGGCAGCCAGCGTGAGGGTAATGGGATCGGAATAGAAATAGGGACCCGGCGGCATAGGATAAGTATAAACGGCAAACGTCAGTTCGCCTTAAATTGTAAACGCCCAAATTTTACGATATCCAGCTTATGCTAAAATCTCATTATGAATAACAGGATGGACGAACCAATGGACGAGAACGACAAGACCGAAAACAAACCTGACCTGTTCGGGGAAATAGACCATTTTAAGGAAGCGGCAGGGTATACACCGGCGTTGGACCCGGTCAGCCAGTTCGAAAGTTTTGAAGGTTATGGCGCGCGGGATTTGCTTGAGCCATCTGAAAATCGTGAGGAAAACGGCGCAGAAGGAGCAAGTGAAAACGCGGAACAAACCGCAAGCCTTCAGTTTTCAACCAGCCAATTCGCGGAGTTGGCAGGGTTTCAGGATATAGAGCTTCCCGGGGAACCTGTCGAGGAGCCTGAAGCGGTTACGGATTTTAAGACTGGTCACTGGGCGGTGGACCCCAAACGCCGGGGTGACGAGCCTCAGACCGTGATGGACGCGCATGACCCAACGGTTTTTATCAATCCGGACGAGATCGCGACAATTCCACCCAAGCCCGAAGACCTGCCTCAGTCCATACCGCCAGAACCAACTGTGCTCCCTGAGCGAGTGGAGGTGTTTGACCCTCACGCGACTGTTTTGGCGTCCACCGCGTTTGCCAATACCGTGGAGACGGCTAAGGAAGGCACCCAGCCCGTGCACATCCCTAAAACTCAGCCAAACAAGGTCAGCAGTCAGACCAAACCCCAGCGGGTTGCGGGCGGCGATAAAAAGGGAAAGCAGCCCCGGATGCCTAAGGGAGAAAAGGCTAACAGCGGTTGTTTTGGCAGGACCCTCTTGATCTCGGCAGTCGCTTTTCTGGTTTTGATGATGTTTGTAGCGGCATTCGCGATTTACAAATATTTCGATATCGCCAAAACCCTGCCAGCAGTGGATGAGCTTCAGAATCGCGCGTCGCAATTTGAAACCACGCGCATCCTCGACCGCAACGGCAATATCCTCTACGAAATGATCGACCCCAACGCGGGCAAGCGCACTTATGTGCCGCTGGACCGGATTTCCCCTTACCTCATCGCGGCGACCATCGCGACTGAGGACAAGGAATATTACAACCATCCAGGGTTCGACTTGATGGCGCTGGCGCGCGCGCTCTATACCAACTATACCTCTGGCGAAATCGTTTCCGGCGCGTCCACCATCACGCAGCAGCTCGCGCGCATGCTGCTGCTATCGGATGAGCGCTTTATTCAATCTTATGAGCGCAAAGCCCGCGAGATTATTCTGGCGGCTGAAATCACGCGCCGTTATACCAAAGAACAGGTACTGGAGCTTTATCTAAACGAAATTTTCTACGGCAATTTTTCTTATGGGATTGAAGCCGCGGCTGAAACGTATTTCAATACAACCGCGGCAGATTTAACCCTCTGGCAGTCTTCCTTCCTGGCGGGTTTACCTCAGGCGCCGTCGGTGTATGATGTCTATTCCAACCGGCAGGCTACCCTCGACCGAAACAAGACAGTTTTGCTGTTGATGTATCAGCTCAGCAATGAAAAAGGCTGCATCCATATTGGCAAATCACTCGCGCCTGTCTGCCTGGACGCGATGCAAACACTCGAAGCTTCCAACACGTTGGAAGCGTATGAGTTCAAGAAGCGGGACACCACCATGCAGTTCCCTCATTGGGTGGTGTTTATCCAATCGCTGCTTGAATCCCAATTCGATTCTCAGACCATCTACCGCTCTGGTTTTACCATCTATACCACCATTGACCCTGACCTGCAAAAGCAGGCGGAAAGCGCGGTGAGGAACCAACTGGCGCTGATGGTCGACAACAACGCCACCAATGGCGCCGTGATAGCTATGGACGCCCGAACGGGCGAAATCCTATCGATGGTGGGTTCCGCCGACTTTAATAACGCGCAGATTAGCGGGCAGGTAAACATGGCGCTGACAAAAACCCGTCAACCCGGTTCCGCTATCAAGCCCCTCACTTACCTGGCGGCATTTGAAAAGGACTGGACCCCTGGCACGCTGATTTGGGATGTACCTTCCAGCTTTGCGCCGTCTGGTGACCCGAATGATACCAACCCGCGCTATGAGCCGGTCAACTATGATGGGCGTTTTCATGGCCCGGTGACGGTGAGAGATGCTCTGGCGAATTCATACAATATTCCCGCGGTGAAAGCGCTGGAATATGTGGGCATTTACGACGATCCAACCACACCCGCCCCGGACGGCTTCATCAACCTGGCGCGCCGGTTGGGAATCACCAGCCTCAACCGCACGGATTACGGGCTTTCGCTGACGCTGGGTGGAGGCGAGGTGAGCTTGTTGGAGCTTACAGGCGCATTCCAGGTTTTGGCAAACTCCGGGCGAAAGGTATCGCCCGTGGCGATAACCAAGGTGGTAGATCATAAAGGCAATCTGGTCTATGAATATAAACCGACCGCGGGTGAACAGGTGGTGCGTGAGGCGCATGCCTATCTGCTTTCTTCGATCTTATCGGATAACAACGCCCGCGCGCCAATGTTTGGCACCAACTCCGTCCTGGCACTGCCATTCCAGGCGGCGGTAAAAACCGGCACAACTAACGACTTCCGGGATAACTGGACGATTGGCTACACTCCGGATTTGGTGGTGGGTGTGTGGGTTGGAAACGCGGATTATTCGCCGATGTATAACACTTCCGGGGTCAGCGGCGCGGCGCCGATTTGGGCGAATATCATGCAGACTGGCATCCAACAACTGCGCGGCGG
>LUZV01000273.1 GCA_001603765.1 Anaerolineales bacterium Chloro_02
GTGAGGATTGCAAAAGAACTCAATCTTGAAATCGCGACACCGGCAGAAGCCCGTCAAATCCTGGGCATGCCTGAGCGAATAAATTAACTAACTTTCAATAATCTGGAGGAATTGTTTTATGGCAATGGGTAATAAATATGGCGCGCACAGAGTTATTGAACCGAAAGGATTGCTTCCGCAAGCCGCAAAAAAGATCGATAACACCATGGAGATTTTTGACAACGAGATCCTGATTGACGTATCCGCGCTCAATATCGATTCAGCAAGTTTTCGTCAACTTTGGAGCGCTTCGAACGAAAATGAAGATAGGCTGCGTGAGATGATCCTTGGAATTGTCGCTGAACGCGGTAAGATGCAAAACCCGGTTACAGGATCCGGCGGTATGCTGATGGGCAGCGTCGCAAAAATTGGGTCAGCCCTTCAGAACAGAAAAGACATTGCAGTTGGTGATCGCATCGCGTCGCTTGTGTCGCTTTCTCTGACTCCTCTGCATATTGACAAGATTTTGGCAATCCACCCCGATATCGACAGAGTCGACATTAAAGGTCAGGCAATCTTGTTCGAAAGCGGCATTTACGCCAGACTTCCAGAAGACATGCCCGAAGCTTTAGCCTTGGCAGCGTTAGACGTCGCCGGCGCGCCTGCCCAGACCGCGAACATCGTCAGACCTGGCGATTCTGTCCTTATTTTAGGCGCTGGCGGAAAGAGCGGCATGCTTTGCGGATACGAGGCAATGAAGCGTGTAGGTCCTTGCGGAAATGTGGTTGGGATGAGCCGCAATAATCGTCCGGAACGTACTTTGCTGGACAACCGATTTGTGCACAAGTTCTTTGTCGCTGACGCCAATAACCCAATGGAAGTGCTTGAGAAAGCTTTGGAATGCAACGACGGACAAGAATATGATGTCGCCATCAATGTGGTCAACATCGAAGGCACAGAAATGTCTACCATCCTGCCCGTACGTGAAGGCGGATTGGTTTATTTCTTTAGCATGGCAACCAGCTTCACCAGAGCGGCGCTTGGGGCTGAAGGGATCGGCAAGGATGTGAATATGATTATTGGCAACGGATACACACGCAACCATGCTGACATCACCTTGCAAGAGTTGCGCGAATCGCAGGCGCTGCGTGAGATTTTTGAGAAAAACTATATCTAGCCAGAATTAAAGGGCATCTACAGGATTGCATTAGTGTCTTTATTGAAAGAAGGGATCAGGGCATGAACGCGAATGAAAAATATATTAACCATCGAGGTGAAGCCAGGAGGAAGGAACTCTTCCCGGACGTCTCGGATGAAAAATGGAATGACTGGCATTGGCAGGTATCCAATCGCATCTCTGATGTTGATACTCTCAAAAAATATTTGCCGCTAACAGAGGAGGAGGAAGCAGGGTCCAGAAAAGCGCTGGAAGCCTTCCGCATGGCTATCACGCCGTATTACCTGACCTTAATTGATCCTGATGATCCCTATGACCCGGTCAGAAAACAAGCCGTCCCAACTGGTGAAGAGGCTTATCGCAGCCCGGAAGACTTGGTTGATCCGCTTGAAGAAGATGGAGATTCACCGGTTCCAGGGCTTACTCATCGTTATCCTGACCGTGTGTTGTTCTTAATTACTGACCAATGCTCAATGTATTGCCGGCACTGCACCCGCAGACGACTCGCGGGGCAAAAAGATGGCGCCCGAACTCGGAAACAGATTGACGCTTGCATCGAATATATTCGCCAGACCCCTGTAGTGCGGGATGTATTGTTATCAGGTGGGGATGCCCTGCTGATGAGTGATGAACGCTTGGAATATATCCTTGCCAAACTTCGGGAAATCGATCATGTCGAGATTATTCGGCTCGGCACGCGCACGCCGGTCGTATTGCCACAACGGATCACACCCGAGTTCTGCGCGATGATCCGCAAATATCATCCTGTCTGGTTAAACACACATTTTAATCATTACAACGAGTTCACCCCTGATTCTATGAGGGCATGCACAAGGCTGGCTGACGCGGGCGTGCCGCTCGGAAATCAGTCGGTTTTGCTTAAAGGCGTGAATGATTGTGTGCATGTGATGCGCAAATTAGTGAATGGCTTAGCGTACATGAGGGTGCGTCCATATTATCTATATCAATGCGACCTTTCGCTTGGGCTTTCTCATTTCCGCACGCCCATTGCCAAAGGACTGGAGATCATTGAAGGATTGCGCGGTCATACCTCCGGCTTTTGTGTGCCTACATATGTCGTGGACGCGCCTGGCGGCGGAGGAAAGATCCCGGTTATGCCCGACTATTTGATCTCACAAAACACCGATCACATCGTTTTACGGAACTTTGAAGGCGTTATCACTACCTACAAAGAGCCTTCAGAATACCAAAACGATTGCCACTGTCCAGTTTGCCAGGGTGAACAGGAAGTGGAATTAATCGGTGTTGCGGGACTGCTCGCTGGGCAGCGGATGACGTTGGAGCCGACAGGTTTGGCGCGCAACCGCAGGAAGAATAAGGAGTAAGAACGATTACTGCTG
>LUZV01000274.1 GCA_001603765.1 Anaerolineales bacterium Chloro_02
GTCGAACCCCTTCTCCAGGAAGAGCTTTCCGCCAGCCTCGATCAATTTTTCGCGTGAAGTAACTTTGTTTTGCATGTGCCTCCCGAATTATTTCATACCGACCGGTCGGTTTAATTTAACCCCACTTACCTACTTTGTCAAGCCTGCAAACCTACACATGGAAAGTTGTGCAGGGAATTTATCTTTCTCGAATCCAACGCCAATTTCGGTATAATAAGAACAATTCATCCAAGTGAGGCAACTATGAAAATCGCAATCGGTTCAGATCATGCAGGGTTAGCACTAAAAGAAGCTCTTAAAGCTTACCTCGACAGCCGCATGATCCCATATGAAGATTTGGGCACCCACACGCAGGATAGCTGCGACTATCCCCGGATCGCGGAGATTGTCTGCAAGGCAATCCTCTCTTCCGAATTCGATCGCGGCATCCTAATCTGTGGAACTGGCATCGGAATGTCCATGGCCGCCAATAAAATCCCCAACATTCGCGCCGCGGCGTGCAGTGAACCCTATTCCGCTATCCTTTCCAAGCGCCACAACAACAGCAACGTGCTTTGCCTGGGCGCGAGGGTCGTTGCGAGCGGCTTGGCAACCCTGATCACCGAGGGTTGGCTCAATGCTTCGTATGAAGGCGAACGTCACCAACGTCGGGTGGACATGTTAACCCGCATTGAACAGCGCTATGCTATCCCAGCAGTATCTCATCCAATTAAGGAAGATGACACTAATCCCATTCTCCCTTCTGAAACATCTGCGAGTGAAAATTAATATTCGAATCTAATGGATGGGCGTGCACAGATGGTGCGCGCCTTTTATTTAACATTGTGTATAATCCTGAATAGCTTAGTATTACTGAAAGGATGATCATGAAATACAAGATTTTTGGTGATAAATTGCCCGCAGTCAGTTTGCAGTTTGAGGCAAACGAATCAATCTACACCCAGGCTGGCGGTATGACCTGGATGACTGATAATTTTTTAATGGAAACAAATGTCCGCGGCGGTCTGATGAAAGGACTCGGGCGGATGTTGACCGGGGAATCCCTGTTCATGGCAACCTACACCGCTACCGCCAGCGGCGCGGAGATGACTCTCGCTTCATCATTCCCCGGTGCCATCGTTGCGCTTGAGCTTGACGGCACAAACGAATATATTGCGCAAAAATCCGCGTTCCTCTGCGCCACTCCAGGCGTCGAGCTATCCACTTATGTGACCAAGCTCAAAACCGGCCTATTTGGCGGTGAAGGCTTTATCATGCAGCGCCTGACGGGTCGCGGAATTGTCTTCCTTGAGCTGGACGGTACTATTGTAGAAAAAGATCTTGCCCCAGGCGAACGGTTAAAGGTGGATACTGGAAACATCGCTCTGTTTGAGTCCCGCGTGAATTATGACGTCGAAACAATCAAGGGTTTCACAAACGTGCTCTTCGGTGGCGAGGGGTTGTTCCTTAGTGTTGTTCAGGGTCCAGGGAAAGTCTGGCTGCAATCGGTGAACGCCGCCAACTTCGCCGCGAAGCTTCTGCCTTTTCTTCCGCACAGCAAGAGTTAGAATTCTTTAAATAATAAAACCGCTGGCGAAGTACAAACCAGCGGTTTTTTCGTTAAAGGGGCTTACGCATGTAAAGCTCACCTTGCCTGAAGCCTCTCGCGGCATAGTAATCGCGCGTGCCAACTGCCGAAATGACAGCCAAGCCCAGAAAACCGCGCGCGCGGGCGATCCGCTCAGCCTCGATCAGCAGCTGCGTCCCAAGCCCAATATGCTGCGCCGCGCCAGCCTGTCCGGAACCAACCTCCAGCGATTGCCCATAAACATGTACCTCGCGAATGATCGCCGCTTGGTGTAAATCCGGTATGGGCGGCGTCGTCTCAAGGCGCGGCAGTGAAAGCCTCAGGAAACCGACTATCTTGTCATCAGGAGTGGTGAACGAAAGGAAATGTTCCTCCGCCTCACCCGCAAGATAAACCTCGTCGCTAAGTGTCAGCAAATCCGGGTCGACCTTTTCGCGCCTGATCTCTCTACAGCGAATACACTGGCACTGCTGCCCTCTCTGCTCCATCAGGAGCGCGACATCCTGCCGCAGGCTGGTGTTGCGGTTGCCTTCCACAACCAGCGGAGACGGAATATCCCGAATGACGCGATTAATCCGACAAAACCGCGGCACGTCCAATTTAATATCCGCGATTAATTCGATGAGCGTCTGCTCTGAATAGGGGTGATACTCACCAGCCTGCCAATAGCGGTAGAGTTCCGCGGACTCGAGCAATTGACAAGGGTAAATTTTAAGTTCATCTGGCTGCAGCCCGCCTGAGCGCCACAATCGTTTAAAATCTTCGCGATCGCTCTCAGGTGTGGCTCCGAGCAGGTTCGGCATCCAGTGCAGCACCACTTTATATCCAGCCGCGCGCACCAGCGCTACCGCATCCTCTGTTTCAGCGGCCGTGTGCCCGCGGCGATTAAGCTCCAGAACCCGATCATCCATGCTCTGGACGCCTAACTGAATCTTCGTAACACCCTGGCGGCGTAGCTCCAACAAACCTTCAAGCGTAATGAGGTCAGGGCGGGTTTCGATCACCAAACCTACATTGCGGTGAACGCCATTGACGTTGCGCGCATGCACCTCAGCCAAGGGAACATCCTCGAGGTTATCCAAAGGGTTTTCTTCGTTTAAAGCTTCAAAACAGCGCCGGATGAACCACTCGCGATAATCCGCGGGGTACGCCGACCAGGAGCCACCAAGAATAAGCAGCTCAATTTTT
>LUZV01000275.1 GCA_001603765.1 Anaerolineales bacterium Chloro_02
CCTCGTATGCCGCGCGCGCCAGGTTTTCCATCCGCTTAAGGTTTCGCTGAGCAAAGCCGCGGATTTCCGCTTCAGTTTCACAGCCAAGTACCAGCCCGTTTAGCTCTTTTTCAAAGGAATATGGCAAATCTTTCATCAAGTCTGTTTTCCGACCAACTGGTCAGATCCGGCAATACTTTCAGCCTTTTTCTGCCAGTTTTCCCTTCACCTGCCAAACAACCGCGCGAACTTCAGGAACCTTCAGCAGCCACATCATCGCCGCGTAGACGACCGTCCCCAAACCAGCCCCACCAGCCAGCACCAGGAACTTATTCCAGCCGCCAAACAGCGCCATCCAGCCCACCAGCACCGCGCCCATCACCGCGCTCCCCGCAAGCGCCAGCAAAGCAGACTGAATGATCTGTTTGCCGCCGATTCCTTTCAGGCGCCTTCGCATCAGCTCCAGCAGAGCCAGGCTTTCTATGGCGGTCGCGGTGGTATTTGCCAGCGCCAGACCGCCGAGCGGCAACCAGCCAAGCTGAGCGAAGAGACGGGAAAAAGCAAACGACAGCAAGATATTACCTGTCATCGCCGCGATACCAACGGTCACTGGGGTTTTTGTGTCGTGCATGGCGTAAAATGCCCGGCTCAACACCTCCACCAGGCTGTGTCCGGTAAGCCCGATCGCGTACCAAAGCAGCGCCCAGGCAACCATCTGGGTGGAAGTGGCGTCGAAGCTGCCTCGTTCGTACAATACCCGCACAAGCGGCACCCGCAGCAGGACCAAGCCAACTGTTGCCGGCAGAGCCAACAGCAGCATCACGCGCACGATCCCAGCCAAGGTCTGCCTGAACTCCTCCGTTTTGCCCAGCTCCACCTGCGCCGAAAGCGTCGGCAGTGAAGCTGTTCCGGCCGATTGGGCGATCGCGGCTTGGGGCATCAACATCAAGGTGAACGCCCAGGTAAGGGCGCTGGCAGAGCCCGCTCCCAATGACAAACTGATGATGGTGTTTGCCACAAAATTCAGCTGCACGATGCCCGCCCCAAAAATTCTCGGCAGCATCAACCGCAGCACCTTGCGCACCGGTGCGTCCTTAAAGCCCGCGTTGAGCTCATAGCGCCTTGTTGGCAGGCGGAAGAATGCCGGCAACTGCACCAACATATGCCCTGCCGCGCCCATGACTGCACCAATCGCCAGTCGGTTGATCCCCCAGGCTTCCGGTAGAAGCCAAACGCCCAAAATGATGCCCAAAGAATATGCGGCTGGCGCAAGCGCGGGCCATAAGAAGATCTGATGCGCGTTAAGCATACCCATCACCAACCCGCTCAACCCGAAAATGATCACCGTTGGCAGCATAATCCGCAGCAAGCGGGCAGTCTCCGCCACCTGCACCCCATCGGAATCCGGCACCAGCGCGAATAAGCCGCGCTCCACAATAAATGGGGCGAACACCCACATTAGGACTGAAACCGCCACCAAGACAATCAAGACCGAGTTGACAACCCCTGAAGCCAATCTCCAGGCGCCTTTTTGATCTTTGCGAGTGAGGTAACCTGTGAACATCGGTATAAATGCCGAACCAAGAGCGCCTCCGGCAGTTAGGTTAAACAGCAGCTCGGTCACACGGTTAGCCGCGTTAAATGAATCTAATGAGGCGCTTGTGCCAAATGCCCGTGAAACCACCATGCCCCTAATGACCCCAATCAGCGTGCTAAACACATAGGCGATCATCACAATGCCCGCGGCTCTGGCAATCTGTTGCCCCGCGGAACTGGCTTCATTCTCAGTTGGTATGTTCAGGTTATCTGTCATAGGTTAACTCGGAAATATCCTTTTACAAAATAGTTGACGCGCTGCCCTTCTAAATTAGCATGCATCGCCCAAAGATGCTTTGAGGTTCTCGTCATTAGACTGACAAAAGTCAGCCTAAATATTTCTTTGAGAGCTCAAAAAAGTCATCATTCAGCCTCGTGCCTCATCTGGTGTTTTGCCTCTTCCCAGAGGGCATCCAAAGCCTCGAAGCTGAGTTCATAAACAGGCTTGCCCTGCTCAGCCGCGGCGGCTTCAATGTAGGCAAACCGCTTACGGAAGCGCTGATTGGTAGCGCGAAGAGCAGTTTCTGGGTCAACATTCAGCCAGCGCACCAAATTTACCACTGCGAACAATAGATCGCCAGCCTCTGCCAACTTATCCTCATCGTTGTTTGCATCCTGCAGCTCGCCCAGCTCCTCATGAATTTTGGCAATCACAGGTTCAATGGTTTTCCAGTCAAATCCAACCTGTTTCGCACGGCGTTGAATCTGATTTGCTTGCGTGAGGGCTGGCAGGTTGAGCGGGATGCCGTCCAACATGCTTTTCTTGCTCTCTCCGCTGTTTTTACGTTCATCCGCCTTAATTTTTTCCCAGTTATTGAGTACTTTCTCAACAGTATTCGCGTCCACATCCGAAAAAACATGCGGATGCCGGCGCACGATCTTAGCGCTGATGCCCTGTAGGACGTCGCTCATGCGGAAGTCCTCATCTTCTGTCGCGATTTGCGCGTGAAGCCCGATCTGCAGCAGCAAATCCCCAAGTTCCTCTTGTAAATGGACGCTGTCTTCTTGATCGAGCGCGTCCAACACCTCATACGCTTCCTCAATCAGGTAGGGGCGCAAGCTCAGATGAGTCTGCTCACGATCCCAAGGGCAGCCGTCCTCGCGGCGCAGCCTCGCGATGATCTGCTGAAAATCCTCCAGCGAAGCCCCCTGAGCAAGAGGTGGAACGTATAAGCAGCTCAGCAGTCCCAGATGGATCGACTGATCGATTTCGTAAAGAGCGATTTTTTCAACGAACTCCTCTGATGTGCCGGCGTTGTGTACCAACATGACAGGATGGTCCTCAGGATAATTTGCCATAAGCGTCAGCTTAAGTTCGCTGGCTTCGAAGCTGTTGTCGAGCTGAGAGATGAGCGCAGGCAAGGTTGGTGGAAATGAAGGCACCTCGAGCCCCGCCAGGTGCAGCGCGTCTGCCAGCACCATCTGCGGATGCGGATCAACCCCCAATGCTGAACAGACTGGTTCGATGAAACTCACGCCATCGATCACCCGAATCGGCAAATCTGTTCCCTTCACCGCTCTAATGACCTCACTGACCGTTTCTTCAGCCACAAAAGGGCTGCCAGGCACGCCGTAAGTAACGCCTCCGGGGCGTTCCCCCAACTCCAGGACTTTCTGAACGATGCCCTTTAACACCTCGCCGATGTCTTCATTGGCATCATAGAGGTCGTCGAAGCTTTGCACCCGCAAGCCCTCTGGCAAACCGGCAGCGGCAGGAAGATATTTTGTCCTCAGCCAAATCTCGCCGCACTCCTCCAGGTGAGCCCATGCCTCCCGCGTCAGGTATTCCGCCCCGGCAGGACCCATCCCAACAATTGTGATTCCTCTTCCAATCATTCGTCCAATTTCCTCACTCTAACACGCAGAGGCTGCCCAATTAAGTTTGGGCAGCCTCTCAATTGTAACATTTCCTATTTCCAACTCACCAGACTGTCTGGCAGATGGAAATCCAAATTAACGCTTGGTGTAGGTAGGAGC
>LUZV01000276.1 GCA_001603765.1 Anaerolineales bacterium Chloro_02
GCGCCGAACAGCGTAAGTACGTTGAGAAAATTGATGCTGGTATCGATACAATGACGCGCCTGGTAGATAAGGTGCTGAACCTTGAAAAGCTTGACGGTGATGGACTGCTGGTTTATACGACCTTCAGTATCCAGGAAGCCATCGATGAAACCATAAAACTGCTTGGAGTTCAGGCGCAGCAAAAGAAAATCAGCCTGAACGTGGATTATGGCGGGCTCAAAACACCTTATATCTCAGCGGATGAGATTATGGTGCAGCAGGCTCTTTATAACCTGATTGAAAACGCGATCAAGTTTAGCCCGCGCGGTGAGAGTGTGTTAATCAGCGCTGAGCGGGATTCGACCTTTTTGCATATCTCGGTTAAGGATAACGGTAAGGGCATCGCTCCGTTGGATCAGCCGAGGCTTTTCACCCGCTTTTTCCATGTGGATGATGATCAGACATATGAAAATCGCGGTCAGGGTTTGGGTCTCGCGATCGTTAAGTCTGTCGCGGATAAGCATGGAGGGAATGTGAGCGTAAAAAGTGTTCTAGGAGAGGGCAGCACATTTTATCTTGACCTGCCGCTGCACAAAATCGAACCAAAAAAACTTGACAAATGATAGTGCCTTTCACTATAATAATCATTTGCGTGAATGATATCTAAACGTCAAAATAAGCAACACTGGAAGATGGTTTCCAGCGCTTTTTTGCGTGTTAACGAACCCTCGTCTACTTCAGGAGGTATGAGTGGAAACAAAAAGTATGAAAGCCCTTCGGATTAACCTTGCCTCACCAGAGGTAATCAAAAGCTGGTCTTATGGAGAAGTCCTCAAACCTGAAACAATCAACTATCGCCGTTTGCGACCGGAAAAAGACGGCTTATTTTGTGAAGCGATCTTTGGTCCCACCCGAGACTGGCAGTGCTATTGCGGCAAGTATAAGAACCCGCGTTATAAGGGCATCATCTGCGACAAATGCGGCGTTGAAGTAACACGTTCTTCGGTTCGCCGTGAACGAATGGGGCACATTGAGCTGGCAGCGCCTGTGGCGCATATCTGGTATACCCGCCGAATCCCGTCTTATCTTGGTTTACTGTTGGATATCTCTCGCCGCAACCTGGATCGGGTTCTCTATTTTGCCCAATATATCATCACCTACGTTGACGATGACGGCCGTCAGAAAGCTTTGAAACGGCTGGAAGATGAAATCAGCCTCTCTGAGCGCGAACTGATCGCCAAAGTTAACGGCGAAATTGCAGAGACCAAGAAGCAGCGCGATCGGGAGATGAAAGAGGTTGACGCCCAGATTGAAAGGATCAACAAGGAATATGACGAAAAAGTTGCCAACCTCTTTGAGCCTGTCATTCAGCAGGGTCAGAGCCTGGAGCGAGAGCTCAACGAAAAGACTGGAAAGACTGTTCGCAAAGCCATCAGTTTTGAGTTGGATGGCGGAAACCAAACGATTGTGGAAGCTGGCGAAGAAGTAACAGCCAAGCACATTTCCCGTGTTCAAAAGATCGTAAAAGAGCGGATGGAAATCCTTGAAACCGATCTGAAGAACGAACGTGCCGAAAAAACTGAACAGTACAAAATCCAAAAGGAAGAAATCCGGGCAAAAGCTGAGCTGGTGATGGAGGATCTGCGCGGTCAGCTTGATGATCCGGACGCGGTTGCCAAAACTCAAAACGCCCAGCAGAGGGATGAGCTTTACGAGCTGCAGCCCTTTACCTTTCTGAGCGAGGCGCGCTACCGCGAGCTGAAATCCCGTTGGGGTAATATCTTTAAAGCTGATATGGGCGCGGAAGCGTTTTATGACATCCTGCGCCGCCTCAATTTGGACGCTCTGTCTGAACAACTGTGGACGGAAGCCCGCACTACAAAAAGCAAACAGAAACGCAAGAAAGCGACCAGCCGCTTGAAGGTTGTGGAAGCTTTTCGCCGTTCTACCAACAAACCAGAATGGATGATTATGACCGTTCTGCCGGTAATCCCTCCTGACCTGCGCCCGATGGTGCAGCTGGATGGCGGAAGGTTCGCGACTTCGGATCTGAACGATCTCTATCGCCGGGTGATCAACCGCAACAATCGCCTGAAGCGTTTGTTGGAGCTTGGCGCACCGGATGTGATCGTGCGCAACGAAAAACGCATGCTTCAGGAAGCTGTAGACTCCCTGATTGACAACTCACAACGGGGGCGGATGCTCTCTCGACGGGGTCGGCGCGAACTGCGCTCGCTTTCGGACATGTTGAAAGGCAAGAAAGGGCGCTTCCGCCGCAACTTGTTAGGAAAGCGCGTGGACTACTCGGGTCGTTCGGTAATTGTGGTCGGCCCTCATCTGAAACTGAATCAGTGCGGTCTGCCTAAATCGATGGCATTGGAACTCTTCCGACCGTTTGTGATTGCCGGACTGGACAAGCACGGCTACACATCCAACATCAAAGGCGCAAAACGCTTTATCGAGCGGAACCGTCCGGAGGTTTGGGAAGTGCTGGAAGAGGTTATTCAGGAGCGCCCTGTGCTGCTGAACCGCGCCCCAACCTTACACCGTCTGGGCATCCAGGCCTTTGAACCTGTTTTGATTGAAGGCAGTGCCATTCAGTTGCATCCGCTCGTAACCACCGCTTTTAATGCAGACTTTGACGGCGATCAGATGGCTGTGCACGTGCCACTTTCAAGTAAGGCCGTGGCGGAAGCGCGTGAGCTAATGTTAGCCAGTAAAAACCTGCTGAAGCCCGCCTCTGGTGAGCCGATTATCAGCCCCGGAAAGGACATGGTTCTT
>LUZV01000039.1 GCA_001603765.1 Anaerolineales bacterium Chloro_02
TTGTCTTCATTTTTTCTCCATTTAGACGAAAAATTAATTAGTTATGATGTAGTTTTGCAATGTGACGATACCACTGGTGATAGTTGGGGCTCCCCTGAGCGTGGTCTTATTGAGACGGGAAAAAAAATCACAATTGTAGCCACCATCTATGACTACTGATTTATTGACGTTGGCACTAAATGCCGGTTCGTCAAGCACGACGTCTTGGCTCAATATTGTATCTCCGTCGGAAGCATCGTTATAGGCCGTCTGCAGGCTTGTGTAGGTTGTGCCGGTGCGGGCATTTTTTACAGGGGGTAAAGCCGCATTGGTGGTAAAACTCCAGACTGTCGTTCCCTGTTTTTCCACCCCGTACTGGTCGATGGCCTTTATTGACCAATAGTAAGTGGTGCTGCAATTCAGGCCCTGAACGATGAAACTTTCGGATCCTATGCCATTCGGTGTCCAGTCGGTCATCTGGTTCTGATCCTCACCCAGGTACAGGTGATAAGTCACGGAGTCTCCGTCTGGGTCTCCGCCAGTCCAGGAAAGAGTGAAGTGGCTTCCGCCCGGATCCGAAGACGACCCATTGGAAGGATCGAAGGGTTGCCTGTCTACGCGCCTGGACACCCGGTTGCCGTTTTCGTCATAGCCGTAAATAACGGCGGTATTGTCGCCGTAGGTGATGAACTCAAGCTGATTTTCATTGGTACTGTTGTAGCGGTACGTGGCGGTTGTGGAGGCCCAAACGGCAATGCCTGCCAGAAGAAGGCATGCCGTGATTGAGCAAAATACTATTTTTGTATTGAGTGTAAAT
>LUZV01000277.1 GCA_001603765.1 Anaerolineales bacterium Chloro_02
GATCTCGCGCATTTCTTCGTTGGTTTTGTCCTGAATGTCCGCGCCGGTGAGCACCTGATGCCCCTTTCGCAGCAAGCCGATATCTTCAGCGATGGCTTTAGCGGTGTTGGGATAGTCGCCGGTGATCATGACAGAACGAATGCCCGCGGTTTGGGCTTCTTTGAGGGCAGGCTTAACTTCCGGGCGTGAAGGATCGATCATGCCGATCAGACCTACGAAAATCAGGTCTTTTTCAAGCGATTCAGCACTGATCTCGGTTGGCATCTCGGGCACAGGGCGGTATGCCACGCCCAGTACGCGCAGCGCCTTACCGGTCATTTGGTCATTCGCGTCCAGGATTTCCCGACGCATTTCCGGCGTCAGCGGAACAGGGATATTATCCATCCCAGAGCGATAAGTGCAGAGATTTAAGACCACATCCGGCGCGCCTTTGACAGCGATGGTGTACCAGTTGGTCTTCTCGTTTGTGACGTATGGTGAAATGTCGCCGTGACCAGGGTTGACGATATTGTGGATGGTCACCATGCGTTTGCGGGCTGAATCGAAGGGGATTTCCTGCTTACGCGGGTAGTTCTGATTGACCGTGCTGGCAGCCGCGCCGGCTTTGAGCGCGGCGACCAAGATAGATCCTTCGGTAGGGTCGCCGACCATGCGGTAGGTGAGCTTGCCTTCGCTCTCGCCGGTAGGTTCGAGCTGAGCGTCGTTGTTGATGGTGCCGACCCAAAGCGCGGTCCGGGCTGCTGGATATTGCTTCAGGTCCGCGATTTGCTCCCCATTAATGAAAAAGTCGCCAATGGGTTCGTAGCCAGTTCCGGTGATGTCAAAGAATTTGCCGTCCACCCAAAGCCTGGTAACGGTCATCTGATTTTGAGTGAGGGTGCCAGTTTTGTCGGTGCAGATGGTGGTGACGGAGCCCAAGGTTTCAACTGATGCCAGTTTTCGGATCAGCGCGTGGCGATTGACCATCTCGCGCATACCGCCTGCCAGACTGATGGTAACCACGGCGGGCAACCCCTCGGGCACGGCGGCAATCGCCAGAGAAACAGCAACCATAAACAAAGCGACAATCTCATCCCAGAAGGCTTTCGAGCCAAGGTCCAAATCTCCAGGCGCGGCAATCAGGCGGATGACGCCAATCACAAAAACCAAAATACAGACCACCATGGCAGCAACCCCGAGGGTTTTGCCAAGCTGTTCGAGGCGTTTTTGCAGCGGGGTCTGCTCTTCGTCAACGGATTGGAGCATGGTGGCAATCAGACCGAGCTGAGTGTGCATCCCCGTGGCGATCACAACGCCCTTGCCGCGCCCGTAGCTAACGGTGGTGCCCATGAAGGCGGTATTTTCGCGATCACCGAGGGGAATATCCGCTTGCAGGTTGGATTCAGCGTCCTTTTTTGCGGGAACGGACTCTCCGGTTAGGGACGCTTCATCGATGCTGAGGTTTACCGCTTCAATCAGGCGCGCATCCGCGGGGATGAAGTTGCCAGCTTCAATGAACACCACATCGCCTGGCACGAGGTTGCGCGCAGGCACCAACTGACGATGACCGTCGCGCAGCACCTGAGCTTCTGGAGCGGACATCTTTTTGAGCGCCGCCAGCGAGGCTTCCGCGCGCGACTCCTGAACCACGCCCATGATCGCGTTGAGGACGACAATCAACATGATCGCTCCGGCTTCCACCCAGTCCCCCAGGAGGGCGGAGATCACAGCCGCGCCGATCAACAGCCAGATTACAAAGCTGTTGATCTGCTCCCATAATTTCTGCCAGATTGTGCGTCCGGCTTTTTCGATGAGTTCGTTATGTCCAAATTGTTCCAGGCGCTCAGCCGCTTCAGCCGTGCTCAAGCCGGTCTCGAGAGGGACCTCGAGATGACTCAGCACCTCTTTCGGCTCCAGAGCGTGCCAGGATACTTGAAAGATGTCATTATTGGTCATTAATTCTCCATTAAGATCATTATGTTGTTACTGACAAACTTACATTAAGTGATAATTATATCCGATGCGAGGCTCCCTGCGGATTTAGTCCCCTGAGGCCGGGAATATAGCAAAGTTACAGCGGTCAGGGTTGATATGCAGGCTCTGGGTTAATCGGACGGAATCAGACTGAACGTGTGTTAAAATCCAGGCATGTCATGGAACATCCTTGGTCATGAAACCGCGGTTAACTTTCTGCAAACCCATTCACACCCTGAAACAATCCGCCACGCCTATTTAATCACAGGCGCCGAGGGCGTTGGCAGAGAAACCCTGGCGATCGCCTTCATTAAAGCAGTCAATTGTTTATACCCACCGGCAAAGGGTGAGTTTTGTGGGGAGTGTCTGCCCTGCCGGCAGATTGAGGCGCAAGCTTATTCGGACTTGTCGATCTTGCGTGTGCCTGAGGGTGCCCGTGAGCTGAAAATTGAACAAATCCGCGCCATGCAGCAGACGCTGGCGCTGGCGCCGTACCAGTCCAGATATCGGATTGTGCTCATCCCGGACTTCCAACGGGCTACATTGGGAGCGTCTAACGCGCTGCTCAAGTCGCTGGAAGAGCCGCCCGCCAGGGCGATTCTGATCCTGACCGCGGACGCGCGCGAAAGCTTGCTCGAGACAATCGCGTCGCGCTGTGAGGTTTTGAGACTCCGACCGATGAGTATTGATGATCTGACGGTTGAGCTGCAGGCAAAGCATCATCTGACCCCCGACGAGGCTCGCAAGCTGGCACAGTTGGCTGGCGGTCGCGTTGGCACGGCGCTGCGATTCTTGCGCGACGAGGAACTTCTGGAAAAACACACCAACGCGCTTGATATGCTGGAAGAGCTGCTCAAACAGAACCTGGGCGGCAGAATTAAACAGGTTGAGAAGCTGCAAAGGGCAAAAGGGCAGGCGCGCGAAACTTACGCTTTTCTGATCGCGACTTGGCTGACTTTTTGGCGGGATGTTCTGATCTGCTGCGAAGCAAGCGATGTCCCGCTGGTCAATCTCGCCCAGGAGGAGCTGATCCGGCGCGCGGCTGCCAATCTGAACCCGCAATCTGTGGCAAAGATATTGAAGAAGCACGAAGAAGGGCTAACCTTGCTTGATCAATATGTTAATCCGCGCTTGATTCTTGAAAACCTCCTGTTAAAACTGCCCCGTTTGGAGGCTTAGCCTTGACCGAAGACCTTAATTTGCAAACAGATCCAGAAAGCACTCAACCTGAACAGAACAAGAACCGTTCGCTGAAAGCGAAACTAACCGAACTGATGTTGGTGAACCTCAAGATCGGAGCTACCAGTTTTGGAGCTCCGACCGCGCATCTTGCCATGATGGAAGACGAGTATGTGCGCAAGCATAAGTGGGTCACAGAAGAACATTTTTTGGATCTGCTGGCTGCTGCTAATCTGATTCCTGGTCCGAACGCGAGTGAGACCTGCTATCACGTGGGGTATATCCATGCGGGTTATCCTGGCTTATTGGTGGCGGGAATGAGCTTCATCTTGCCAGCTTTCATTGCCAGCCTGGCACTCTCGTGGGTGTATGTGCGGTTTGGCAGCTTGCCTCAACTGGAAGGCCTATTCTATTTTCTGAACCCGTTGGTGCTTGGGATCGTGCTCAACACCACATGGCGGATCGGAAAAAGCAGCCTGGTGGGTTGGGAGCAGATCCTGCTTTTTGGCTTGGCGCTGCTCGGTAAAGTTTTAAACCTGAACGAAGTATTAATTATGCTTGGATGCGGCGCGCTCGGTGTGGCGCTGCATTATTCCGTCAAAGGAAGGACAAAAGCTCCAGGCAACCTTTTGTTCTCATTCGCGCCTCTGCCCGTCCTTTGGGCAGCCATAAAAGCGGTGATTGAAACCGCAAACGAGCGGGTCTGGCATATTTTTTGGTATTTCCTGCGTACCGGGTCGGTGCTTTACGGTTCCGCGTTAGTGCTTTTCGCGTTAATTGAGGAAGATGTTGTTCACCGTTTTGGCTGGCTCACCTCGCAGCAGCTCACGGACGCGATCGCCATGGGGCAAATCACGCCGGGGCCGGTTCTCTCGGCAAGCACGTTTGTGGGGTTCATCGCGGGTGGTTTCTGGGGTGGGGTGGCTGCCACGGTGGGGGTTTTCTTGCCGTCATTTATCATAGTGGCGATTACGGCGCCGTTGGTCAAGAAAATGCGCGAAAACGAACTCACCAGCGCGTTTCTACAAGGGGTGAACGCCGCTGTTGTGGCACTAATCCTGATGGTTTGCGTCAGCCTGGCGCACAACGCCTTGGTGGACGTCTGGTCGGTATTGTTCCTGGTCGCGGGGCTGGCAGCACTGATGTTTCTAAAAGCTCAGCCTT
>LUZV01000278.1 GCA_001603765.1 Anaerolineales bacterium Chloro_02
AGTTGCCGCCTACGAACCCCCTCTCAGCGGTGGTTGGCTTGAACGCGCCTTAACCAACCTGCTCATTCGCCAGGTGGATAACGAGGTCGCCAAAGGCAAGAACCTTGCCGTCGTTACCCGATTCATGCGTTTTGTGGGGATGGACGAGCAGTTAATAAAAGACACGCTTGCTTCAGAGCACGGTCAAACTATCATCGACATGGCTGGCACACTCGTTTATGAGGCAGAAATCCAAAAAGCGACCAAAGATTTCCTTCATTCCCGCGCCCAAACGCTGCTGATGCCAGTCTTGATGCTCGCTGGCACAAAGAGCTTTAAGACCGTGCTGAAAGTTATGTCAGCTTACACCCGAATAATTCCATCCGCGCGATCTCAGGTTCTGGAGGGGCAGACTCACTCCGTCGAACCTCAGGTCATCTCGCCCATTCTCAGAGATTTCTTCCTACAAAATTGACCGGCACGGCTTCAACTTAAACAAAAAAGTCCCCTTCATCAGGGGACTTACTGTTGCTGGCAAATTAGGCAACAACAACTTCGGCGCCGGCTTCTTTGAGCTTGGCGGCGGCATCGTTGGCGACATCTTTTCCAACAGCTTCCAGAACTTTAACGTCTGCGGTTTCAGCCATGTTCTTGGCTTCAACCAGACCCAGGGAAGTGAGCTGGCGAATGACTTTGATGACTTCGATTTTCTTAGGTCCAGCGGACTTCAGCACAACATCGAACTCGGTCTTTTCTTCAACTTCTTCTTCAGCGGCAGCAGCCACAGGACCAGCAGCCATAGCCACAGGCGCGGCGGCGGAAACGCCCCATTTTTCTTCCAACAATTTGACGAGGTCAGCGGCTTCCAAAACGGAAAGTTTGCTCAGTTCCTCAACGATTTTTTCTAAATCAGCCATTTTTACTCCTATTTATTCCTTTTTCTTAATTTTTTCACAATCTCGTTAAAAAACGAGCACTATTATGCAGCAGCGGACTGCTTTTCTGAATTCGCTTTGATAACCGCAGCCAAACCGCGGGCGGGTTCAGCCAGGGTGCGCACCAGCTTGCTGGCAGGCGCCAAAATGGTGCCCAACAGGGTGGCCCGCATAACGGGCAGTGTGGGCAGATCCGATAATGCGGCGACCTGT
Source organism: Anaerolineales bacterium Chloro_02 (assembly GCA_001603765.1). Taxonomy (GTDB): domain Bacteria; phylum Chloroflexota; class Anaerolineae; order Anaerolineales; family Anaerolineaceae; genus Mesolinea. Next base: position 1,128 of record LUZV01000278.1, read on the forward strand.
TTGACAGTGAGGCTTGCCTTATCAAGGTAGCCGCCCCGAACAGCAAATGACTCGTTGCCTTTCAGTACGTCTGTCAGTGCCTTCGCAACCGAAGGCGCATCTTCAAATGCAAAGATTACGACGTTGTTGCCTTCCCAAAATTTTGGATCATAATGATAACCATTCTCTTCCAAAACACGGGTGAACAAGCGGTTCTTAACAACATGCAGCCGTCCGTCTACTTCGCGCAGTTTAGCGCGGGCGTCATTTACCGTAGGCATGCGCATTTTGCTATAAGACAGGACGAAAATCGCCTTGCTTTTGTCGACCCACTCACGGTACTGGTCAACCATTACTTCTTTTTGTTTCTTAGAAAATGCCAATGTACTTCAACCTCCTTCCAGTCAAAATAAAAAATCTCTTTCCGTTTTCCCACAGAAAGAGATTCAATATTAACAAGATCAGTCTGATCAGATTTTTGAACCTCCACCTCGGCGGGAAATTAAGCCGTAAACGGCACCAGCTTTCTTAAGCAGAGCACTATTCAGTTTTCAGCCCTGCCAGTATAACACATTCCGGCAGGTTTTGAGCAGAGCTATACTAACTCAGTCTCCATGGTCAATGCTGCGTTTACGTCAACCTTTACGCCAGGGCCCATGGTCGAAGCCAGTGTGACCTTGCGGATGAAGGCACCCTTCGCGCCAGTTGGGCGCGCTTTGCGAACCGCGTTCATCAGTGCCGACATGTTCACATACAGATCTTCCGCAGAGAAAGACACTTTGCCGAGTGGAACGTGAATGTTAGCGGACTTATCGAGGCGGAATTCCACACGACCGGCTTTCGCGGTCTCGATCGCTTGCGCGATATCACCAGGCTGGACGACCGTTCCGGCTTTGGGGTTCGGCATCAGGTTGCGAGGACCCAACACGCGACCTAACCGACCAACTTTGCCCATCATGTCCATCGTACCAACTGCGACGTCAAAATCGGTGTAACCGCCCTGAATACGGGCGATATCATCATCGGTTTCCGCGACAAAATCAGCGCCAGCAGCGCGGGCAGCCGCAGCCGCCTCGCCCTGGGCGAAAACCAACACACGCACGGTCTTGCCAAGCCCCTTTGGCAGCACGACCACATCGCGGATTTGCTGATCAGCCTGGCGGGGGTCCAAGCTGGTCCGAATGTGAACCTCAACGGTCTCATCGAACTTGGCAAATTTCATTTCTTTAACAAGCTCCAACGCTTCCTTTGGACCGTAAACTTTGTCAGTATCGATCTTTTTGATTGCGTTTGTAAAATTTTTCCCGTGTTTAGACATGCATACTCCTTTGTGGTCCAATCGGGCTCATCAGCCCTCCCACAGTCTCTGATAGCTGATTAATTAGTCGCTGATGGTAATGCCCATATTGAGGGCGGTGCCTTCAAGTTGCTTCATCGCCGCATCAATATCGTTGGCATTCATATCTTTAAATTTAGTCTCAGCGATTTCACGAAGCTGAGCGCGGGTGATTTTGCCAACTTTTGCCGTGTTTGGCGTAGCTGAGCCCTTTTCGATTCCAGCTGCTTTTTTGATCATGATAGCGGCAGGCGGTGATTTTAGGTCAAATTTGAACGATCCATCCTGATAGACAGTAATGGCGGCCGGGATAATCTCGCCAACGCGGTTCGCGGTGCGCGCATTATAGTCCTTGCAAAATGCCATGATGTTGACACCGTGCGGGGCTAACGCGGGACCGATCGGGGGTGCAGGATTAGCCTTTCCGGCTTTGATCTGCAGGGTTAATTGTGCTTTTACTTTCTTTGCCACTTAAATTCTCCTTGGTGGTACAAGCGGGCGGCAGCCCTCCCACAAAAATCCGGATCTCTCCGGTTTATGACTTTTCCACCTGCAAGAAATCCAGTTCCACAGGTGTCTCGCGCCCAAAGAAATTCACCATCACGCGAATCTTCGAGCGTTCCATATTTATCTCATCCACGGTCCCGCGAAAATCGTTGAAGGGACCATCCACAATGCGCACGCGATCTCCGGGTTTGTAGGTAACCCTATAGGTAGGCGCTTCGTCTTCCATACGGCGAAGAATCGACTGGACCTCTTCGGGTCGCAGCGGAGTGGGCTCATCGCCCATACCCACAAAACCGGTTACTCCTGGAGTGTTGCGCACGACAAACCACGATTCCTCTTCAAGAATCATGTTCACCAATACGTATCCAGGGAAAACATGTCGCTCAACCGTGCGGCGTTTTCCATCGCGGACTTCGATTTCTTCCTGGGTCGGAATGACCACATCAAAGATCTTGTCCTTCATCGCCATGGTTTCAATGCGCTGCTCAAGGTTTTTTCGAACTTTGTTCTCGTAGCCTGAGTAACAGTGGATCACATACCAATTGCGGCTTTCGCCTTCAGTCGGTTTTCCAGGTGTGCTGGATGAATCGCTGGAGGCTCCCCCAACTGGCGCGCCGTCAGTTTCCTCAGGCAGGCTGGGGTTCTTCTCGTCCATAGATCCATCTTCCTTCTTAGCCATCAGGCACCGCTTTCGTTAATACTAAATATTGACCAGAAGTCCAACCAGGCGAGCAAAAATGAAATCAAGCACGCCTAAAATTGCGGCCATAATAACCGTAACAATCAGAACGATCCGGGTTACGGCAAGAGCCTCTGCGCGGCTGGGCCAGGAAACCTTACGCAGCTCGCCAACGGTCTCTTTAAACCAGCGTTTCAGTTTCTGAATAAAGTTCGGTTTATCACTCTGTGCCATTAAGGCCTCCTGCTTGACAACTCAACGCCGTAGGGTCTACGGCGTCGGTAACTTTCAACAGGTCAGGTAGGAATTGAACCCACAACCCCCGCTTTTGGAGAGCGGTGCTCTGCCAATTGAGCTACTGACCTAAGCTAACTCCCATTGCTGAGAGCTACTTCACCTCACGATGCAGCTTATGAGCGCGGCAGCGTGGGCAATACTTACTGATTTCCAGACGACCTGGATCATTCCGGCGATTCTTAACAGTCGTGTAATTGCGTTCCTTACACTCAGTGCACGCCAAATGAATGACTGGGCGGATATCCTTTTTCTTTGATGCCATTTTTAGTTAACATGGCTGCCCCACGTGGAGGCAGCCATGCATCCTCCATCTATTCTTATCTTAGGCGATGATCCGGGTGATCTTGCCGGCGCCGACTGTCAGACCGCCTTCGCGGATAGCGAATTCGGAACCCTGTTCGATGGCGACGTTCTGGATCAATTTGACCCGCAGACCATTCACATTATCACCAGGGAGAACCATTTCCACGCCTTCGGGCAGGGTCACATCACCAGTCACATCCGTGGTGTGGATGTAGAACTGAGGACGATAGCCGGTGAAGAAGGCACTGTGGCGTCCACCCTCTTCCTTTTTGAGGATGTAAACAGCGCATTCAAACTCGGTGTGGGGGGTAATGGAGTTCGGTTTGCACAGAACCATGCCGCGCTCCACCTGATCGCGATCGATACCGCGCAGCAGGATACCAGCGTTATCGCCAGCCATACCAGAGTCGAGCTGTTTGTGGAACATTTCGATACCAGTGGCAACGGTGGGCAGAGGTTTGTCCATCAGTCCAACGATGTGCACGGGATCGTTCAGTTTCAGGGTACCGCGTTCGATACGACCAGTCACAACTGTTCCACGACCCTTGATTGAGAACACGTCTTCGATCGGCATGAGGAAGGGTTTCTCGAAATCGCGCTCGGGCTCCACGAAGTAATCATCAACCGCGTCCATGAGGTCCATAATCGGCTTATACTCAGGAGAATTGATGTCGGTGGAAGTGGAGTCGAGGGCAACCTTGGCGGAACCGCGGATGATCGGTACATCATCGCCTGGGAAACCGTTCTTGGTCAGCAGTTCACGAACTTCCATCTCGACCAGCTCGAGCAGTTCAGGATCGTCCATCTGATCGGTTTTGTTCAGGAAGACCAGAATGGAAGGAACCTCAACCTGGCGTGCCAACAGAACGTGTTCGTTCGTCTGGGGCATCGGACCATCTGGAGCGCTGACAACGAGGATAGCGCCGTCAACCTGCGCGGCACCTGTGATCATGTTCTTGATATAGTCACGGTGACCGGGCATGTCCACGTGGGCATAGTGACGCTTGGCGGTTTCGTATTCAACATGGGTAATGTTGATTGTAATACCGCGGGCTTTTTCTTCCGGAGCATTATCAATAGTGTCATACGCGCGGAATTGACCAAAGCCACGCAAAGCCTGGACTTTGGTAATAGCTGCGGTCAGGGTAGTTTTGCCATGGTCAATATGACCCATCGTACCGATGTTCATATGTGGCTTTGAGCGGTCAAATTTT
>LUZV01000040.1 GCA_001603765.1 Anaerolineales bacterium Chloro_02
TAGTGTGGATAAGTCCGCGGATGAATTTTCGAGAACAGTTGCTGATATTGCCAACGATGGCGCGCGGCATTTACGTCAAAATGCCAATTTTCGTCCCTCGGATTTCTTCATTAATGATGACTACTGCGCCGCTGGCTACGGTGTTCTGACTTCAGGCGAAAAAGAAGCTATTCAACTCTTTGCCCGCTACGAAGCGATCCTGCTCGACCCAGTCTATACCGGTCGCGCGGCAGCCGGGATGATAGACCTCATTCGCCGCGGGTTCTTCAAACCAGAAGAGCAAGTCCTCTTCTGGCATACCGGCGGCACTCCAGCCCTCTTCGCGGACCCATATACCGGGGTGTTGTCGAAGCCTTAGATGCCGCGCATCTGCCTCGCCGTGCTGCCGGCAACCATTAATTCCATGATTTTACGAATGATCAGCCTTTTAGCCTGCTGAGATTAAACCTCACCAAATCTCTGATCAGATTTTCATCCAGTGGCATGGTATAGGGAATTTGGATAGCGCCTTTGCTGGTTTTATACCCCTTTAGGCGCGCTTTAAAATGCTCAATCGCGGCTGGGGTCGGGTAAATGCCCAAATGGTTCTTTTGTGCCGCGAAATAAAAGATTGCTTTGCCGTTTTTCTTGAATGCGGGCATCTGATAACTGAGCGTCTGGCTCAACTCAGGATCAATCTCCAGCACAACCTCCCTTACTCGTTTCAGCAGCCCCTGCACATCCAGTGGCGCTTTGTCTATGTAGCCATCTATCAAATTTTCCATTTAGCTCCTGTCTTTCCTGGGTTAATTATATTTGCATCTCATCAAGCTTCGCTTCACTTATAGAGATATTTCAAAATCGGGCACGACAAACCCCAAAAAGTCAGACAAGTGATATTCCCTGCTATAATCCAAAAAATGAACGTCGACATTCGTTCCACTGTTTTCGTGCTCAGCATCATGGCGGCAATTGCGGCTATTTGGCTGGCGTTCCGCGCCCGGGATGCCTTTCGGGCGGGCAGGAAACTGCCGTTTTTCTTTAAAAAGCGTCAGCAGTACGACCTTGGAGCGCGGCTTTTGATCGGGGTTTTTCTTCTGTTGGCATTCGCTTATGCAAACTTCCGTTGGGGAGAATTGTTCGCCTACCGCTACTTTCCGCCCACTCTCACCCCTTCATTAACCCCCACCATCACCCAAACGCCAACTATCACCCTCACGCCTACCTTAACACTTACTCCCACCCTAACCAGCACCCCCTCTGTCACCGGAACGCCTTTTATCCCAACCCAGATTTCTACTGAGTTTGTGTCTGTTGTCACTCCAAAATCCGATTACACCTTCAGCCTGATTGTGTTTTCCACCAAAATCGATGACGATCTTCAGCCAATCCAACCTGCGATCGAGTTTGAAAATCCGCTCAAAACGATCTACGGCACCTATAGCTACAACATGATGGATCACGGTGTGCAGTGGACCGAAATTTGGGTAAGGGATGGAAAAATGCTGCATTACAGCACCGGCACCTGGCAAGGCGGCAGCGGCGGATATGGCTCCGCCTTGCTTGAGTTGCCTCCCGACGAATGGCTGCCGGGAAGTTACCAGCTCCAGTTTTTTATTGGCGAAAATTGGATCATGAGCGGGCACTTCCGTGTATTGGGCAACGCCCCAACCCGTACGCCAACCATCACGCTCACTCCCACGCGCACACCAAGCATTACACCCAGCCCAACCAGCACGCCGACACCAACAAAGACCCCACCACCTATACCCACCAGCACGCCGCGCCTCACCGCCACGCCTTAGTCGCGGTCTTAGTCTGCCGCCCTTCTCGCTCCAACCGGGATAATCACACTTAACCGTTAGGTTGGTCTGTGGGCGTAATGAACTTCTTACAAGAAGGGCTTAGATATCCAGATAGGGCAGGAAACACAAGGTACAATAGACGAATGACCGAAAACACTCAATCCTCCCTCAAAAAACGCTGGGTCATTGCGCCCCTAATCCCAAATGACGTCAAACAAGCCCTCAAGGATTATCCGCCTTTCTTACGGCAGCTGCTGTTCAACCGCGGGATAACCGACGCGAGCTCCGCCAGGGCTTACCTTGGGGAAGGCTCGCCCACTCCAACAGACCCCTTCCTGATGCTCGGCATGCGCGAAGCTGTCCAGGCAATTGAGCAAGCCCTTCAGGAGGGTAAAAACATTACCGTCTATGGCGATTACGATACCGACGGCGTGACCGCTTCGTCATTATTGTTTGAATTTTTTAGCCAACTAGGCAGTGAACCGCGAGTTTACATCCCCAACCGCTTCGATGAGGGCTACGGTCTCAATCTTGAGGCAATCGATCTGCTCGCCGCTGAGGGCACTCATTTGCTCATCACGGTAGATTGCGGTATTCGCTCCATTAATGAAGTCCGCCGGGCAAAAGAGCTAGGCATGCGAGTGATTATCACCGATCATCATCAGCCAGGTGACTCGCTTCCGCCAGCTGACGCAGTTATTAACCCTCATCAGCCTGGCGACCCCTACCCTTACAAGGAGCTGGCAGGGGTTGGCCTGGCATATAAGCTCGCGGAGGCATGGCTGCAGTCCCACCCCAACCCGTCGATCGACCTCAGCCAGTGGCTTGACCTGGTGGCGATTGGGACCGTGGTGGACGTTGCACCGCTGACCGGTGAAAACCGCTCTTTGGTCAAACGTGGGCTGGCGAAGATGCGCCAACCTCAGCGTCAGGGCTTGTTTTCGCTGGCGCAAGTCTCATCCATCAATCCCGCGAACATCAATTCTGGTCATCTCGGGTTCGCGATCGGACCGCGCCTTAACGCGGCAGGTCGTCTCGAAAGCGCCCTGGACTCGTTTCGCCTGCTCGTCAGTCAGGACGTCTTTGAGGCTGGCTGGTTGGCGCAGCAGCTCGACTCCTTAAATACCAGCCGCAAAGAGATTGCCAACCACATCATCGAATCGACCATGCTCCAGATCGCCTCACAGGATCCAGCGACACCGGTGTTGTTTTCTTACTCGCCAGATTACAATTCGGGGGTGGTAGGGTTGGCAGCCGGTCGGTTGGCTGAGGTGTTTTATAAACCTGCCATTGTGGGAACAGTCGAAGGGGAGCATATTAAAGCATCCTGCCGTTCAATCCCCGAATTTGACATCAATCATGCCTTAAATCAATGCGGTGACCTGCTCGTTCGCTATGGCGGTCATCCGATGGCGGCTGGGCTGACCGTCCGGCTCGAAGACGCCCCCGCGCTGCAGGAACGCCTAAACGAAATCGCGCTCGCCAGTTTCCATGGGCTAGACCTTGCCCCTACCATTCACATCGATTACGAAATCGCGCTCAACAAACTGCAAGGGGATCACTTCCCCGGCATTCTTGACGCGGTCGCGCAGTTGGAGCCGACTGGAGCCTCAAACCCAAGCGCGATTTTCTGCAGCCGCAACTGCCGCGTGCTGCGCGCCAGCGCGGTTGGCAAGGGCGAGCATCTCAAGCTTGTGTTAGGGTCAGGCTCAAATCAGATGGATGCCATCGCCTTCCGCAAGGGGTCATTGTTGGAAACCTTGCCCGATAAGGTTGATATTGCCTACACCTTTGAGATTAATGAGTTTAACGGACGCAGCACAATGCAGCTAAATGTGCGTGATATCCAACCCTCAGCAGGTTAAACGCCGGGTTCAATTTGGAAGAGCTTTTTGTTGATCTCTTGTCTGCCGTCAGAGTAGGTTAGGATTTCCTGTGTGTGCAGGCTGAATGGCTTGCCCTCACGCTCGGCGCGCTCCAACAGCTCAATCAGCGATCGGATCCCAACTTCAACCTGGCTGCCTTCTTCTACACCCATCCGGTAGGTAAAAAATGCTGGGTTGAGTTTCAGATAAGTGAGAATGGCTTGCAGCGAGTGATGAATAGAGGATGCTTTGACACTCTTTTTATGCTCATAGAGCGGATTTACCGGGACTTTTAGGTTAATTTTGAAACTGTCGAGCAGTACTGGAGAGTGTAAAAAATTTGCCAGGGCAGACCCGCCCAAAAGCTCTTCATTGTCTTCGCCGGCGCGTTCAATCCAAAGAGAATAGCGCGACTCGAGAGGAAAGAGGCTTTTTTCCTCATCTGTTACCTGGTCGTAGATCGCGTCGAGCACCTGCTGTGAGTAAGCTATCAGCCTGTTTTTATCAATTCCGCTTCCGTCTGCCGGCATCGCTGGGATCGGCTTCCCGACCTTCATTACCAACTTGGGTCGTTTTAACTGAAGTGCTCGCTTGAGTGAACTCTGCAGCCCGCTGAAACCAATTGGCACTACCACCGCGCCGGTTCGCTGACTGAGCAGCGCGACGCCAATCTGCGGAGCCATCCTTCCCGGCGCCCAGGTGCCCCCTTCAGGGAAAATGCCAATAACGCCGCCCTGTCTAAGCACGTCCATTGCCTGCTCCATGGCTTTGCGATCCAGATTCCCGCGATTCACCGCAATAAACCCGTAAAAACTCACAATACTGCTAACCCCACCCTCAAAGGGTAAGTCGCCAGCACCAATCGGTTCGACAATACGCTTTGGTAAGACAGCCATCAAAATTGGTTCGAGATATGCGGCATGATTGCCCGCCAGGATAACAGGCCCCGAGTCTGGTATATTTTCGAGACCTTCAACTTTCGTGCGGGTTAACAAGCGAATCAGAACGCGACCCAAAACCCGTAGAAATTTCCGTCGGTTTAGGTAGCGTGGATAAGCAAGGCTATAAGTGGGTGTTATTTGTTTCATATCTTCACTGTTTATATTTAACCCAGCAGATTTGTAAAGTTGCTTAAAAACAAATGCCCCCACAGGAATTCGAATCCTGGTTTTGGCCTTGAGAGGGCCACGTCCTGGGCCGCTAGACGATGGGGGCGTCGAGATAGGAATAATATCATGCAAAATTCAAGGCGTCAATCATTTGAGCTCATTCATTTATTTGCATCTAATCGATATTTCCCTATAATTACCTCAAGGAGCAAAATATGAACTATCGACATTTAGGAAACTCTGGCTTAAAAGTATCTGAACTCTCTTTCGGTTCCTGGGTGACTTATGGCAACCAGGTGGACCTCGAACTCGCGAAAAAACTCATGAGCGCGGCATGGGATCGCGGTGTGAACTTTTTTGATAACGCCGAATCTTACGCCCACGGCGAATCCGAACGCGTGATGGGCAAAGCCCTCAAGGAGCTCGGCTGGGCGCGCGAGCAATACGTGGTCTCCACCAAGATCTTCTGGGGCGGGCAAACCCCCAACGAGAAAGGCTTATCCTTCAAACACATTGTGGAAGGTGTTGACCGTTCGCTGCGCAACTTCCAGCTCGATCATGT
>LUZV01000279.1 GCA_001603765.1 Anaerolineales bacterium Chloro_02
CCTGGCGTTTTGAGCATCCTCACCATCAAAAGCCCTCTAACATACCTCTTGCCCAAGCGGTGAAGCGCACTGGCAAACAATTCCTGCAGCGTTTTGGCGAGCCAGCGTCCTATTTACGTTTGTTTTGCGGCATTCTGGTCTCTCTTTTATCCGAAGGAGCTCTAAAAAACCGTCCAAAAGCTGGTGAGAGCCTCAATGAACTTCAGGAAGAAATCGACAACGCTCTGGCAGATTCAGCAATCTTCTCGCGCATCAACCCGGGTCTCTCGGCGGATACAGGGCTATATGGGCTGATGGACGCAGCCGAAATTGCTCCATCCGCCGCGGATCGCGCTGAGCGGGCGCTGTTAAACGCGCTTCAGCGGCAGTCTTTGCTGGCAACCAGAGAAGCGCTTTCGGCAGTCAATCAGGCGCTACCGGGTCTTCAGAACGTCGAATTCGAATTAACGCAAGCTATTCTGGAATCCTATGCCGACCCCACTCCCGATTACAAAGCCTGGTCGTTGCGCTCCTATGAGTCCTCCGAACAGCGCGAAAAAGATTTGAACGCGATCCGAGGGTTAATCGAAACGCTCGGGAGCCGGCTGGGCTTTCAAAGTGAGACGCTAGCAGATTCAATCGTCTGGATCGGAAAGAGCGGTTTATCGGAATTTTGTTTTTTTCCTGTTGTCACCGCTGAGTTTTCTGAGCTCTTCCTCCGCCATCAGGAGCTGCCAGGCAGAAAAATGATCGTGCTTCCGGGCAGCCGATCAAATCTTACCGCCTTCAAACTCCGGCGCGATCCGTGTTTGCAAGCACTTAAAACAGAACAATGGAGTTTTGTGAAGTTCCGCCAGCTTCGGAATCTGAGCGATAACCCACTGCTCACGCGCGAGCTGTTCGCCTCACAGATCACCGGAGACCCGCCGGAATACCGCTCCACGCAATTAGCTTTGTTTTAGCCATCATTAAAAACAAGCGCCTGCCTCGTCCAAAACATTTTGAACAGGCAGGCACTAATCTTCACATTATCGCTCATCGCATAACTGAACTTGTCAGCGTTCAGGCTGGCTAAGCCACCGCCACCCATGCACGTTTATGGTGCTGGGGTGGGCTCGGATTCATCCGGCGGCTTGGTTGGTGTTGGCGTTTCGATCGGCGGCAAAGTTGGCGTAATCGTCGGCGTGGGCGAAGGCGTTGGCGTGGGCAGCGCGAAATGGAGGGTGTATTTTTTCTGAACCTCAGTGTTTTGCGTGCTGTGGAGGGTAACGCGCAGCGTGATAACCTTTCCGTCCAGCCCGCTCACATCCCATTCCGTCAGAACGCCAGCGCTACGCATTGGCGTGGTAATCCAATCTGTCTGAAGTGGATTCCAATCGGTTGGGTTTTCACCTTCACCCCAATGCAATTTGTACTGTTTAAAATTCGCAGTCGCGTCAATCACTCCGACCACTTTTAACGGTGATTCTGTGATCGTGTTTTGCAGACCTATCAGCTCAATGATCGGTCGAGGATCGTCCAGGCGGCACTCTCTCTCAGGTTTGATTACAAGCGGATCAGGGAAGCCGTAATTATCCGCCCAGTTTCTTCCAGCCTCTGTTTTGAGCCATTTGATGGCATCTTTATCTTCCACGTTGATCGTCAGCGTCTCTTTCACAAACTCCGAGCACGCCGAAGATGCCTGCAGCCCCGTCCAGGCGTCAACAACGCTCTTGGTCCACAGGTCTTCTTCCTTAGGAAGCGGGCCCTGATCCGACGCAAAGACTTCTGTGCGCTGACTGGGGCAGTATTCGCTTGGCTGAGCTCCGGAAACTGAGCAGACTGTCATATCCACCACGTCCGATGGGCGCGTGAATGGCGAAGCGTTGCCGCCGCGCAGTTGTTGGATGCCAGTCTGCATGATATTCGCCCAAATCGGCGCCG
>LUZV01000280.1 GCA_001603765.1 Anaerolineales bacterium Chloro_02
ACACATGGTCAATACTGGGATTTCTACGTTTTACTCAGAAAGTCATGAATAATGCAGGCAAGGAACGTTCGTAATATCCTGAACGGTATCCCAGCCTCGATGCTGATCTCTCACCCTTTCCGGCCCCCAGCGAATCGGTCATTTCCTCTTCGAGGATCTCCTGGAGCACCTCACGCAGGATATTCTTCAACCCGTCCTTTTCTTCGCTGAAAAAGTCTTTCACATTAGAAAATTTGCGCTTAAATTCGGTCCTGGTCATGGCATTTCTCCCTTCTGGGTGTGGGTGTTTTTCGTCGAACAACCCGTATGCCATGACCAACTTTTTAAATCATTCTCTTTTGCAGAACCTTTTGCACATAACCATCTTGCTCTCGGGACCTCGGTTCCGGGATGCTAACCGAGGGGGCCTTATGAAGATCAGATTTTGCTGGTTCTTACTGGTCCTGTGCCTTGTATTTCCTCAGGTTGTTTCAGGGCAAACCGGCCCACTGCAAATTGTGGGAGATGTCAGATTTCCTGCCTTTGTGAAAACGGGGGATTTATTTACGGTAAGTATCCCGGTAAAGGGCGGTCCGATTGACAATAATGTCGTAAAGGTAATCGTCAGTTATGATATCACTCAGCAGATGGGAAACAGGCATGGCGTAGTCACCACCGATGTGAAAGGGGTTCTCAAGAATGGCACCGTGGTGTTCAAATACAAATTCCGAGGACCGGGTGAAAGGCGGAACGTGAAATGCAAAATCCAGTATACCGTTGCCGGAAAAGAATTTGAAACCGCCAACGCATCCGCCAATACAATTACAGTGGAAAGATAGAAAAGATCAACACAGAGGGTGGCTTTGTCCACAGCATCCTTGATGGTCAAAACCACGTAGGACGCATCAAGCTGGGTGTGGATCAGGAAGCACACCGGATTTGTCTACGGGGTACCCCATGGTTCGCGATCATGTGGGAGGGGCCGGGCTGGCTGGCGAGGTCGGATGTGTTGCCGCTTCGAATGTAAAATATAAAGGGCGTCCCTTATTTTCGCTCCTAAGAGTATGCGGTGTCGTGGTCAGGGTGGAGCGAAAGGAAGCGCATGAATTGACCTTCTCTGTAAACTAGCGCCCGGAACTTGTCACTCAGGCGGATGGTGTACAGATGCGCCGCTTTCGGCCCCGTTTTGGATTGGACAAGTTCCCAGTGCAGGCCCTTGTCTTTATATACTTGAGGCCATTGCAGTTTCTTGATCTTTCGAAGGACAGCAAGGACTCGTACTGCGTCCTCTTTTGCAAGACTCAAAAGATCGTCCTGAAAAATTGGGTTATTGAGGTCGAGCAAGACGTCAGGAGATTCGCCCACTCAGACTCTCCAAATCGGTTTCCTCGGGTGGATTCTCGGTAGCCCATGAAATTGCTTCATCGATCTGCGTTTTTTTGGGCTCAGCGTGCATCCAAAGCTCATTATCCGGGATGACCTTAGCAAGCTTGAGTACCCACACGCCTTCCTCGATATTTTCTATGAGGACAGTCTGCCCAGCGTATTTCTTTCCCAAAGAAATCTGCCCGCTTGCTCCGACGATCTTAACTGCCTGACTGTGGTCCACCGCATCCCTCCAACATACAAGTTTATCGCATTATAGCATGAAGGCATGAAGCAATCAAATGTCACCTTTTCGCATCAAGCATCTTCGATGCCCTGCCTGACCCGTATTCCATGACTGAAACCGCCGGGGACGGTACAGGGCGGGGTGAAAATCATGAAGCACACTACACTTGTCCATGGCGTATTCTATGGCTCACGATCATGCGGGAGGGGGTCGGAGGGGGCCAGGAGGCTTTGTGCTGCTTACGAGCCGCCAATTGTGCTTGGCCTCAGCGTTCATGCACATCTCCCAGCCTTTTCTTGCTTGACCTTGCAATCGGTATGACATATTATCATACCGGAGGTGCAAGATGGCTTCAGCAAAGATCGCAATCACCATGGATAAAAATACGCTGCACCGGCTTGATCGGTTGGTGAAGGAACGGGTGTTTCTGAACCGAAGCAAAGCGATCCAGGATGCAGTAGAAGAGAAATTGGAGAAACTGGAACGAAATCGCCTTGCCAGAGAATGTGCGAAGCTTGATCCGGGTGCGGAGAAAGCTATGGCTGAAGAGGGTATGGATGAGGAGTTGGAGCAGTGGCCGGAATACTGAGGGGAGAGATTCATTGGGCCAATCTGAATCCAGTAAAAGGGAAAGAGCAAGCCGGCCTACGGCCTGTTGTCATTCTCAGCCAAGATGTTTTCAATGAACGCTCAGGAACAGTGATCGCTGTGGCAATTACCAGCCAGCCACAACGCGCAGGATTTCCCCTCACTCTTGAGCTGGACCCAAAAGACCTTCCTAAACGCTCGTGGGTGAAGATCAGCCAGATCCGTACGCTCTCAACAGAGCGAATCGGCAAAAAGATCGGCGCAGTGTCGCAGGAAAAATTGGACCAAATCATTGAAGGGTTGAATGAGATCATCGGAAGCTGACGACTGGGCCGGGAACTTCCACGCTCGGAATAAATTTCAGGGCGGTTGCTTCCACAACCGGATTTGGCAATTACAGTGAGAAATGTTATTTTCTGTTTGGTCATCAGCATCAATTAAGCCCTTTCCGATTCGAAGGAGTTATCCATGGCAGATGGAGCCGAAGCCAATTCTTTCGGACAGATATTGGAAGCGGTGGACAGGTTGTCCCTCGAAGAGCAGGAGCAATTAATTGAGGTTTTGTCACGCCGTGCCGCCGACCGCAGGCGTAACGTCCTTAGCAGGGAAATTCGAAATGCGCGAAAGGAATTCGAAGAGGGCTTGGCAAAGCCGGCCAACCCTGATGACATATTATCGGAAATTCTTCAATGAAACGCCTGCTGCTGCGCACCAGTTCCTTCATTCGCTCAGCGCGTCGGATTGTCCGGAAAGACCCGGCCATTGCTGAAGATATCAGAACTGTTTTGCATCTCATGGCGGAAGATGCCTTTCATCCCGCATTGAAAACACACAAGCTGAAGGGAAAATTGGAAGGGTCTTGGGCTTGCAGCGTAGGTTATGATCTGAGGATCATATTTGAATTCGTACAGCACGAAGGGTCCGAAGCTATCCTCCTCGAAGCCATCGGAACGCATCGAGAAGTTTATTAAGGGCAGTCGCCGCCAGTGATATACCTCCGGCATGTGTCCCGTCGGCGCGTACCGGGACCGGGTGTCCAGTTAAGGTTCAGGCAACTGGCAATTAAATCCCCACCGACGAGATGCTTTCCAACTCCTCCTGCTTCCAGAGATTGGTGAAAGAGGCAGAGGCCTGCCAAAAAGCAGACCTTCTCATTCCGGGTAAGAATCGG
>LUZV01000281.1 GCA_001603765.1 Anaerolineales bacterium Chloro_02
AGGCCGCCTTCGCGGAAGCAATGGCGGATTCGATTTCTTCAACGGTACATTGCGGTGCCTTGGCAATGACCTCACCGGTGGAAGGATTGTAGCAATCCATGTATTTGGTGGTTTTGGATTCCAACCACTCGCCGTCTACACAGTACAGGAGCTTACTGGGATAGCCGTTACCGGCTGCACGGTACTTGACGTTTTGAAGCTCCGATTCATAAGAATACATTTGTTCCTCCTTCGAGCATGAACTTCAACGGTCACACGAACGCAACCAACTCCGACAAGCCCCTATCCACCCGTATGAGTAATGCTCCATAGGGATCTCAAGGGGGGGTACAAACGATCCGCCGGATCAGGTTTGAAATGCTCCCCGAGGTTTCCGGTCCCGATCGAAGGCGAATCCAGTTTTTTCCTCTTGGAATGCCGTTCAAAAACCCTTTCCCGTGCGTACATATCGGCCTCGATATTCGCAGCGGGACATATTGGTTTTCCGCCGCCATCCGGCTTTGATGGATAGATTTTTGGATATCTTGTGAGAGAAGCCCTCAATAGTTCAACCTCTCTCAAGAATGCCACAGGTACTTGTTAACACTGAGCCTTTGCGATCATCCCTCCGGTATGACGATTCAGCCGAACAGAAGGGAACGCGGCATGATCGAAAGGAAGATGCAGTTCATTTGCGCCAAGGCACTGCGGGTTGTCCTTCAGCGGACTCGACGCCCGTATTTCCGGCATCCCCTTCGGCCCGGACGAAGTACAGGTCCCCGCTGCCCATATGCGTTACGGTCAACCCGGGACCGTTGGAGCCTTGATTAACCTGGGGAACGGGAACTCCTCCCAAAGAGTCATGGGAAAAGCGGAGTTCGAGCTGGTCCGTTCCGATGCCCGTACCGCTTACCTCGGAGGGTTTGAAGGCCGGAACACCCGCCATCTCCGAGAGACTGTCCCCGACGCGCAGGATATGCTTGATCATCTCCTCTCTGGCGCCGTGCGGATCTCTTCTTTGGAGGCACTCTACAATCCTTACGTGAGCCTCGTGCGTATCTCTGTAAAACTTGGGCTCGATTTGCAGCTCCAGTTTTATATCCATGAGCAAACTGTCTATGAAATCCATGAGGAGAATAACGAGCGAGTTGCTTGAGAACCTGGCAACATAGCGATGAAAGCCGATGGCTGCGGAATGCTGGTCCCCGGTATCGATTTCTTGGTGGTCCGGCAGGACCTTCAGCACTTCTATGTCGCTCTGGTCGGCCTTGAGTGCGGCAATTTGCACAAGCTGCGGCTCAATGAGGTAGCGAGCCATGGTGATGTCGTGGATGGATACCTTCCTGAAGTGGAGAAAGTTGCTCAGGCCGAGGACCGCTTGCTCCAGGTCCGCTTCGGCGGCAAAGACTCCGCCCCCGAGCCCCTTCCTGATTTCGACGAGCCCCATCAGTTCAAGCGCCCGCAACGCCTCCCTCATGCTCGCCTTGCTTACATGAAACTGATCGACGAGATCTTTTTCAGAAGCGATCCTATCTCCCGACTTGTAGACACCCCGGAGAATCGAATCCCGCATCTGCTCGATCACATAATAAGAGACCTTCTGGCCTTTTTGCGCCGGCTGAAAAGTCATGCTATTCCCTTTATGGGGCGACCGTGCTTCCCACCGCTTCTTCGTTCGCTTCACTATTCGACAAGCGGCTCCGGTCAACTCCCGGATTCAATCTCATGCCGGCGAAAAGCGGCGTGGTTTCCAAAACAGGTAGAGACATCCGGCCACTCCGTGGCGTTCGATGCTTCTCGTATCCTTCTCTCTTCGAGAGAATCCTAAACATCATTAATATTATAC
>LUZV01000282.1 GCA_001603765.1 Anaerolineales bacterium Chloro_02
CCGTGAAGTTTTCGCTTTCGAATTTCAACGTAACGCCCACCTCAGTCACCTGGAGCTATACACCCGGCAACCCTGTGCCCTACACCAGCATTTTGCCTAAGGGCGACGCGGGGCAAACCTGGACCGCGACAGTCAACAAGGATTGGGTCTCGATGACTCCTGCCAGCGGCGCGATCAACCAGAGCTTCAAACTATCTATCGACCCAGCCAGGCTCTTGCCGGGTTACCAGGAAGCGATTGTCACTGTTTCAGACGGAGGAGGATATCAATCCAAACAGGTGAAGGTGAAGGTAACCTATAACTTTGTTCCGCAAAATCTGATCTACCTGCCGCTGACAATCCGTTAGCACAGTTAAAGGTAGTTAAAAGGGAGCCACCGGTGTAGCCGGCGGCTTCTTTTTAACCTATTTTTGGGGCTCTCCGCCGCTGCATCTGATCACGGATGCCAATCGGGCATATTGACAAAAAATTTTTGCGAGACTGCTTATAATCCCGCGGTAGGTCTTGACTCTTATCGGTTCATCTGATAGACTCACACCTTGCGAAACGGGACTGATTGAAAAATCGGGCTTGCGCAAGCATGGTGATTTTGATATAATTGCTAGTCTTGACGTAAATTAACAAAAGCATATCCAAGGGGCGCCGGCGTAGCTCAATGGTAGAGCAACCGCCTTGTAAGCGGTAGGTTATGGGTTCGATTCCCATCGTCGGCTCAGTTTACTCTTTTGCGATTGTGATCGATTTTTTCGACCACAATCTCCAGCGGGTAAAAAGAAGCGCCCTATGGAAAAATTGGACGGTTACCCAAGTGGACAACGGGGGCTGACTGTAAATCAGCTGGCTGGCGCCTTCGGAGGTTCGAATCCTTCACCGTCCATTAACCCGACCGGGAGGTCGGGCTGGCAAGGCCGCCCTCATAGCTCAGTTGGTAGAGCGCATTCTTGGTAAGAATGAGGTCATCGGTCCGAATCCGATTGAGGGCTTTTGCCGAACAACGATAAAAGATTAATAAGTCATTATTTTAAGGAGAAAAGATGGCGAAACAAAAATTTGACCGCTCAAAGCCACATATGAACATCGGTACGATGGGTCATATTGACCATGGCAAAAC
>LUZV01000283.1 GCA_001603765.1 Anaerolineales bacterium Chloro_02
TTCTTAACCGGACAGCAGTGATGGAGCTTATGTTGCACGCGGGTATAGATCTCTCTGCGAGAGGGGCCTCCATCACCGGTAAGCATCTCGGGGGGAACATAGAATCCGCTCCCGTGATTCCACAGAATCAAGCAATAACGTTTTGCTGTATACTCCCGTACGGAATCCCGCACGAAGTCCTTTAAGAATCGTGAATCACCGGTGTTTGTTGGTCCAAGGTCAGCGAGAAGTTTGGATGTAATCTTCTTTTTGTCCGCGCCCTTTGTGATGTAATAACGGCGGGTGCTTCTCCAGTTATCGTTGGATAGATTATAGTCTGCTGCACGGTCAACTTGAACCACTACATTCACCTTGGCTGTGGATCCTACCACCTCCATCTCGTTAATGTCATCGACAGCAGCTCCGGTGAGATTATTGTCCCCGGCTAAGTAACCCAGAATGGTCCATTCCGCACTCATTGCTTTCCTCCTTTTCTGTTTGAAGGTCCATCATCATGCCGTACGAAGGAAAAATGAGATTGCCTTCACGGCATTCGTCCTGCGATGCCTTACAGAGAAAGTCATGGCCTATAGATGCTCCTTATTCTCCTGGAGGCTTCGGACCCGGAATTTGATACCCTTATCCCCCGCCCGACAGCAGCGGCTACTTGCAGTTGGCATCGATCACTGCTTTGTCCTGCGTGGCGATTGCAGCCATACATGCCTTAAGTTTCTGTTGCTGCAGCAACAATTCCACCCTCGCTTTGTCGTAGTCAGCCTCACTGGCCGTGGCGGTCTTGCGAATGTTGAACATATTGCCAATCGCACTAAAATAAGCGCTGGCGATATCGGCTGGCAGTGCGGTGAGCGCGGATATTTCGCTGGCCTTGGACTGTTCATACGACTTAAGAGAACCGTCTTCAAACTCGAATGATGTGTTCGCGTCCGCGAACAGGCCGCGTTCGACCGGAAGCAACTCGAGAGGGGAATTGTTCGGACTGAAGACCAACGCCTCTACCGACGGCAGGTTCTTGCAGAGTTGCTTCTCGTTGATTTTCACGAGGTACGGCTCAAGCTGTCGGTAAAAGAATCCATCGTATCCCTTGCCTTGACAGTCCTCGACTCCAGAGCACGGGGCAAGACGATCCGCCCCGTTGCCTTTGGTGTCGCCGCCGCCGAGGCGCGTAATCGTGACATGGTAACCACAGAGCGAAAGATGTTCCCAAGTGCCGGGCTTCCCTGGTTCTTCGTGTTCCTTGTCCAACCGGATTAGCTCCGGATACGAGCCCTTCGCCGTGCACTGATTACACTCCGTGGGTTGCTGCCCCTGGGCCTTCCTTTCGGGCTCCTGAGGTTTTCGGACGAATGAGCCCACATCCTTCGCGATGTTAGTCAGTATCGTTGGAAGCTGGCTTTGGAAATCCGTACTGGTCGTACTGTTGAGGAGTCCCTTCGTATTTACCCCAACTTTCAGCGTGTCCTTTCCGATCAAAGACTGGCGATATTGGGCAAGGAAACGGTGTGATGTGTCGGGGTAGGCCTCGGTTGAAGCCACAGAGAACGAGTATGTGGCAGGGGCCTTGTCGGTAGAGGTTTTCCCAGTAGAAGTCTTGTCGTCAGCAGGCTTGTTGTCCCCAACTGTCAGGGTAACGATCACGTCCCTTTTCGGAAGGTAATAACTCACACCTTTACCCATCTTCTCCGGAGCTTGCACGTCGGTCCTGTAGGACGAGACCACCCCGCATCCGCTGCACAGTATCATCAGTGCGGCGACTCTAAACGCAATCCTCAGGCACGAATTCCTTCCGCTCATCGCCATTTCTCCATCGACTGTAATAATCCATTTGCTTCTTCACTCTGTATCGACACCCCAATTTAGAACCGGATTTTTGTTCCATAAACCCTTTTACAGCCAGTAATCCCCAACAGCATTCAATTTTCCCAAATTCAGACACCAGTTAGGTAGCTGGCCAGAATTGTCTTGACTGCTTTGTCCCCCGCCGATGAATCGGGCTTTCTCAGAAGATAGCATGCGAAAGTAGTACAGAAGAGAAGCTCTTAATACATTAAGTGCATTTTATGGGCTTTATTGATTCAATCTTGTGGCTGCCTCTGCGTCGCCATAAGTCAATATCCAGCGCCCGCCTTCCTCGGGAGGCCACCCATGTTTTGTAGACTATCATGTCTCTTCAAACGAATTCAAGAAGAAAGCTGACAGGCTCTTTTATAGAACTGATATCTCTTGGCACGACTGTTGCTCTTGAATTCTCTTGCCTGATTCCTCCTACCGGACCCCAGTTTTGGACTACCCTGCTGAATACTCCCAAAAGCGGAACGGTTGCTTGCTCGACATACAGGTCCTGCACCGGAAAATCAAAGACACTCGACAAGAACTGGATGAACTGAGGAAACGGAAGGCAGACGAAGCCGAGTTCGCCAGGTTCGTTTCCGAAGCCGATGCGTTCAAGGCTGTTACCCACAAAATCATGAACTTGTCTTTTTCGGGCAAACAACGCCTCTTTCGTGGTGTGCTTGACGGGCAGATCGTAGTCGGGTCTTCCACACTCATTCCACACGTTGGTCGCAATCCTGAAGATGAAATGATGAAGATCCTGGGTAGCTGAGGATTAGCCGTTCGCCATTACCAGCCATTATTATGGGAACTTCTCGTTGATAAGCACACCACGAAATCGTTGTGACGACTGAAACCGCCGGGGATGCCACGGGCGGGGTAAAAATCATGAAGCACACTGGATTTGCCTGGGGGCATCCTCTATGATCCGGACCATGGAGAAGGGGGCAGGTGGAAAATCCACACTCGGAATAAATTTCAGGGCGGTGGCTTCCACAACTGGATTTGGCAATTACAGTGAGAAATGTTATTTTCTGTTTGGTCATCAGCATCAATTAAGTCCTTTCCGATTCGAAGGAGTTATCCATGGCAGATGGAGCCGAAGCCAATTCTTTCGGACAGATACTGGAGGCGGTGGACAGGTTGTCCCTCGAAGAGCAGGAGCAATTAATTGAGGTTTTGTCACACCGTGCCGCCGACCGCAGGCGTAACGTCCTTAGTAGGGAAATTCGAAATGCTCGGAAGGAATTCGAAGAGAGCCTGGCAAAGCCGGCCAACCCTGATGACATATTATCGGAAATTCTTCAATGAAACGCCTGCTGCTGCGCACCAGTTCCTTCATTCGCTCAGCGCGTCGGATTACCCCCCCCTTTCTTGAATTTATTCAGAACTTAACCGGACAATAGTGAAAGAATGTGTAACTATTTTCGATAGTTGTCGCAGAAAATTCCTGTTTGGGAAGGAGATGCTTTCCAACTCCTCCTGCTTCCAGAGATTGGTGAAAGAGGCAGAGGCCTGCCAAAAAGCAGACCTTCTCATTCCGGGTAAGAATCGGGTTTTTGAACTCGGAGCGTCGCTTCAATCGCCGCTTCTTTTTGAATTTTTTCCCTGATATCTGCAAAAATGCTACGCAAGCATTCCTGGACTTCGTTCTCTTCCCAAACCTCTCCCAAGGGGGCTGAAACCCAGGACCCGTCGCAATAATGATGGTGGAGTTCATACCGGTTCCCACATCTCTTGTTAAAACAAGTAAAAACGCGGAATTCAGCCAAGACGACGGACCTGCAATAGCGCTGGCATTTTCTGCAGCGCACTTTCCCGCTGGCGAGGTCGATAATGAACGTCTTCTCGATTCGTATCACTCCTAGTGTAGCATCCCGTAAGTTCATCCATATTATGCGACCAACGGCTTCCCCG
>LUZV01000284.1 GCA_001603765.1 Anaerolineales bacterium Chloro_02
GATTGCTTCTGTCGCTACCGCTCCATCGCAATGAAGAATCGCCCCGCGTCATCGCGAGCGCAGCGCGACGATCTACCGTTCGATTAAGACCAATGCCTTTTGATAGCCTTTCCTAGGAGAAGACAAAAAATCGTTGATCAAGATAGACGAGGGGCTAATCTCAATAGCTTTTAGGTCAGCCTCTGGCGCTTATTTCGAGTAACGCGCATAATTACCACAGTCGCCGAAGCAAATTCACAGGGTTTTCTTTGACACTGCCTCTTGGCTGTGATAGACTTTCAGCATTGACAGACGCCGAAAGGGCGTCTTTTTGTGAGGAACCAATGACAACCCCTGAGTGGCAATCAATTCACCGCTCAAAAATCGTTAACCACCAACCGCCCATCTCCATTAAAATGAGATTATTCATCCTAACCTGCTGCCGAAGTGGGTTATATTTTGTCGCACAAAATGATTCCGCCCACCTGTTGGGTTTTTATCCGGGGTAGCCCTCGAATAGAAAGGGATAGAAAATATGAAAGTTATTTTAACTGGTTCAATTGCTTTCGATTATTTAATGCAGTTCCCGGGGTTATTCAAGGACTGCCTCATAGCTGAACACCTGGATAAGGTGTCACTTTCGTTCCTGGTGCACGATATGATCAAACAAGATGGAGGCGTCGGTCCAAATATTGCTTACACGCTCGCAATGCTGGGCGGTAACGCCTATTTGTTCTCAACCGCGGGGCAGGATTTCCCGGAATACGGCAGGCGCCTGGAACAGCTCGGAGTGGACACTGGCGGTGTCAAAATCATCCGGGATAAGTTCACGGCGTCTTTCTTCGCCACAACCGACCGCTCGAACGCGCAGATTGCCACTTTTTATACCGGGGCGATGGCCGATTCAGCTGATCTGCCGTTGGCAGAAGCGGAATTCGACGCTGACGATTTTGTGATGGTTTCACCAACAGACCCGAGAACCATGCAGCGCTATATCCGCGAGGCGCCGGAATTGGGGCTTAGAATGCTCTTTGACCCAGGTCAGCAGATTATCAGCATGGATGCCAACGTACTGCGGGACGGTGTGGAACATGCCTTTGGCATGTTCATCAATGAGTATGAATTTGAGCTTCTGCAGAAGCATACAGGCTGGAGCGCGGAGGATATCCTGGCAAAACCCGTGTTCACGGTGGTAACATTAGCGGAGCGCGGCGCCAGAGTGGTGGCGAATGGGATCGATCTCATCGTGCCGGCTATTGCGCGGCTAAATGTGAAGGACCCAACCGGCGTCGGCGACGCCTTTAGGGGCGGGTTCATGCGCGGCTATATGGCTGGCTTGCCGTTACGAATCTGCGCTGAGATGGGCAATGTTGCCGCTGCGTACTGCATCCAGGAAGACGGACCTCAGTGCCACCGTTATACCTGGGATGAATTTGTCACTTTTTACCGCGAGCACTTCGATGACAAAGGCTTGCTGAATACGATTGAATCATAAAATATTGGAGAGGCAATGGATAATTACCACATTAAAGATCTAAACCTGGCAGAAGGCGGACGACGTCGGATGGACTGGGCGGCACGTGAAATGCCTGTACTGGCATATCTGGAAGAGAGGTTCCGCCGCGAAAAACCCTTTGAGGGCATTCGCATGTCCTGCTGCATGCACGTTACCACCGAAACCGCAAACCTCATGCGGACAATGCAAGCTGGCGGCGCGGATATCGTTCTGACGGCTTCAAATCCGCTCTCAACTCAGGATGACGTGGCAGCGGCTCTGGTTTCGCAGTACGAAATCCCAGTTTTCGCGATTAAAGGCGAAGACGACAAAACCTATTACAAGAACTTACGCGCCTCGCTCGATCACGCACCCCATATCACCATGGATGACGGCGCGGATTTGGTGAGCACAATTCACAAAGAACGTCGGGATCTGATCCCCAACATCATTGGCGGAACAGAAGAGACTACCACCGGCGTCGTGAGGCTGCGCGCGATGGCTGCCGATAAGATGCTGGCTTTCCCGGTGATGGCTGTTAACGACGCCATGACCAAGCATTTCTTTGATAACCGCTACGGCACAGGGCAGTCAACCATTGACGGCATCCTGCGCGCCACAAACGTCCTTCTGGCTGGCAAAACCTTCGTGGTGGCTGGCTACGGCTGGTGCGGTCGCGGTCTTGCGATGCGCGCCAGAGGAATGGGCGCAAACGTGATCGTCACCGAAATAGATCCGCTGGTGGCGCTGGAAGCAGTGATGGACGGATTCAGAGTGATGCCGATGATCGAAGCCGCGCCAATTGGTGATATTTTTATTACCCTCACCGGCGACCTGAATGTGGTGGATAAACACCATTTTGAGGTGATGAAGGATGGCGCGCTGGTCGGTAATTCTGGTCACTTTAATGTTGAAATCAACATTCCCGCCCTCGAGGAAATGTCTGTGGCAAAGCGGCTCGTAAGACCTTTTGTTGAAAGCTATGAACTTAAAGACGGACGTCTGATCAACATCCTGGGTGAAGGTCGTTTGATTAACCTGGCAGCTGCTGAAGGTCATCCCGCTTCGGTGATGGACATGTCCTTCGC
>LUZV01000285.1 GCA_001603765.1 Anaerolineales bacterium Chloro_02
GGATTCCACCAACACGATTGTGGGTGAGTATATCGCCGCTGAAACAGCCGACTTCAGTCTTCGGCTGCGGCTTCGGGGCGCAGCCCAAAACCTGACCGTTGCCGCAAGCTGCGAGGGAACATCTAAACCTGATTTCATTGAATATCATCTCCCGCTTGCCAGGTCTTTTTCCCTTTCCATCAGCGATCAGTTCGCGGCGCAGGTTGATCAGTACCAGGGCGTGACAATCCGCACATACGTTTTCCCGCAGCATGGGAATGCCGCGCAGACCATGGTTGAGATCGCGAAAAACGCGCTTGACCTGTTCTCGGAGCTTTTTTACCCCTATCCCCGCCAAACCCTTAGCCTGGTAGCTGCCGACTTCCTCCACAATATGGAAACAGACGGTATGCTGCTCATTAGCAAGGGAGTGATTGACTTCTACCGGGATGCGCCGCTCAATAATCTGACGATCCTTTTACCTCATGAGATTTCACACCAGTGGCTCTACAGCCTGGTCGGCAATGACCCCTCTAAGGAACCCTGGCTGGACGAAGCTCTCGCCACTTACAGCGAAGCGCTTTATTTTGAGCGTTATCAGCCCGATCATTTGGAGTGGTGGTGGCAGAACCGTGTGATAGGGTTTAAACCCAAAGGCTGGGTCGATTCCGGCACGGGCATTACCGGCGGTTACCCCACCTACCGGGACGCGGTTTACCTGAACGGAGCCAACTTTTTGCAGAGCTTGCGTGAATTAATTGGCGATCAGGCGTTTTTTGCCGCTCTTAAACAATACGTGGTTGAAAATACCTACCGAATTGCCTCAGAAGCAGATTTCTTCAAAGCTGTCCGCGCCCACAGCAGCGCAGATCTTTCCCTACTTTTGCGACAGTATTTCCAAAATCCCCCATCTTTTGAGTAACTCAGTCCGCTGAGATCATACTTGCCGAGTCTGAGAGTGTGCTGGCGCGCACTCTTTGAGTCCCGCGCACCAATTCACCCTGATACGCGGCATACCCTTCTACCGGCGTCCATCCCTCAAGGATGAAGGGCAAAACGCCCCAGGCAGCCGGGATCCACTGACCGTTATATTTCCGCGCCAAATGAACATGTGTGCCGGTGGCGCTGCCGCCTTCACAGGAAGGTCGTCCAACCCGGTCGCCCTGTTTGAGGCGATCGCCAAGTTTCACCCTGCCTTCCTCCGCCACATGAAGGTAGAGGATCACCCAGCCAGTGCGCTCGTCGCCGTCCCCATCCAGATCAAGCATCACCGTGCCTGTGTCTATGCGCGCGACAACACCATCCGCCACCGCTAACGCGTATTGTTCTGTCTCAACGCAGCCGTGGGTCTTGCTCGGCGGCGCAAAGTCGATCGCCGCCCAAGGTTTGCGCGTGCCCCAACCGGTATGCGGACCGCCAGTGTAAGACCAGGTGGTTCCGGTTTGGAAGGGCAAAATAAATTGAGGTTGGGTCAGCGAACCCGGCAAAACCGTGAGATTTCGCAGCCACGGGTCGCCAAAAAGGTCCTTGAAAGTCTTCGCGAAGCCGTCCGGACCAATCGCCTTCTTATACTCTTCTCCCCTGTAGACTTGTGAGAAGTAGTACTGCAGCGCCACTGTGGCAGAATTTTGCCAGGGGTCAATGTTCTCAATGGTGCCATCTGCTAAAGCTAACGAGGTCAGCTCACCATTGAAATAGCGGTAAAAGCCATCATTCAAAATGTCTGCCGCGTAGGAAATCTGCAGTTCAACGCTGCGGTGATAGTTATCAAAGCCCAAAAAGGTCGCTTCCTTTGTCCGATCCCGCTGAGGGTTACTGAGCGCTCCAGTTTGATATTCCACTAATGCCAGCAGAAGTTTGGGGTTCAGGCTGTAGTTTTCAGCATAATACTTGATGACCCCAGCCGAGTTCCGGTATTTTTCCTGAATGAACGCGCCGAAATTTTTAAACCACCCT
This sequence comes from Anaerolineales bacterium Chloro_02, assembly GCA_001603765.1. Lineage (GTDB taxonomy): Bacteria > Chloroflexota > Anaerolineae > Anaerolineales > Anaerolineaceae > Mesolinea. Next base: position 1,936 of record LUZV01000285.1, read on the forward strand.
CCGGTCGAATCAAGAAAAACGCTTAGATCAAAGTCCAGTAAGTCGGGTCCGTAAACAAACGCGGCATCCGGGATGATCTGGTAGCTCGGCCCCCAAAAGGGAACATAGTAAATTGGCATCTTCATTGGAAACCCCGGCGGAAGCGTGGTCACATCTTTTGGGATCGCGGGGTTTGAGAAGAGTATCTCTGAAGGGGACGTGCCGAAGCGTTTGGAAAGAAGGTTCAGGTTGTCGCCGCTTTGGGCAATGTAGTCCACCAAAGTCCCTGGCGGATAAACGGGACGGGTATCATAGGGCGTGGCAGTAGGTTCAATTGCCGCGCTATCCGGCGCAGTTTGTGAAATGATATAAGTTGGGCGCTGATGCGGCGTGCAGCTTGCGACAAGTAAGAGGACGCTAAGCCAGTTGAGCCATCGTTTTTTGAACAGGTTAGGGGCTTTCATACAAAATTACCGCGTGGTTCTGTTTTGTACTATACCACAAACTGAAATTGGGCTGATCAGTCCAGCGTAATGTGTGAGTTCGCCGCCCCAACCACACTGGCTCTAACCACCTGATCACCCCGAACCAGCCAACCACTGAGGTACGCCGAACCCGCTTTTGCCCTCCAACCGCTCATCACAAAGGGTAAGGGTCCATCCGCAGGCACCCACTCGCCATTGTACTTTCGCACAATATGCAGATGAGTTCCGGTAGAAATTCCGCCTTCACAGGATGGATGCCCGATGTGATCCCCGGCTTCAACCCAGGTGCCTGGCTTAACCCGCTGATTGCTGGAAACGTGCAGGTAGATGATGTTCCATCCGGTTTGTTCGTATCCATCGCCGTCCATATCCACCACAACCGTTCCGTTCCCGGATCGCACAACCAGTCCGGAGCCAACGGAATTCACCCAAGACCAGTTCGTCTGACAGCCGGTTTCAGCAGATGGCGGAGCAAAATCCAGCGCCGCGCGCACATCCGCCGCTCCCCAGGCAGCGTGCGGTCCAACTGTCATAGACCAGATAACTCCCCTAGAGAAGGGAAGTTGCAGTTCAGGTTGCTGAACATCCGGCGTAAACAGGGGTTCAAATTCCAGCGCGCGCAGCCACGGGTCGCCAAACATGTTTTGATAAGTCCAGATGAAACTTTTCTCCCCATATAGCGCCTCCGCCCAGGCGGAAAAACCTTTTTGCTTGGAGAAAAAGTGCATCAAACCAACCGTGCCGCAATTCAATTCCGCTGAAAGGCGCGTCTCAGTTTTGTCGGGGAATTCCAGCACAACCATTGTGCCTTCGCGCCAGCCGTAATAGCCTGTCTCGATGATACCGGCAGCTGCTTCAAGCTGTTTATAAAGCCCCACGCTGTCTTCGTTGACAATTCCGAGCGGATAGACGCTTTGCTGTTTTGTTTGAGGTCCGCCATAAACCCAATTGCTCTCATATTCAAGCAGAGCCAGGAGCAAACGGGGATGGATGGAGAATTCTCGGGCGACCTTTTCAATAATCTCAGCGCCGCTCATCATTCCAAAGCTATAAACTGATTCCTGGTATCGCGCGAGGTAGCCGCCAGCCTGGCGAACAAACTCGGCGACATCAAAATCAATGGAAGAGGGGCTGTTGGTCACCTCACTGTCGGGCATGAGTTTAAGCGGTGAGGTCGTTTCATCCAACCGATTGGGAATAAGCAGCAGCTGCCCTTCCGGAATTAAACCCTCAGCCGGCAAATATTCCTGCGAGCTAATATCCTGCGCTTCCACCCCAAAACGCACCGCCAAAACGCCGAGGCTGTCACCGCTTTGGGCGTAATAGAGGATTGGCGCGCCTTCCGCGTATGAAATCAGCCGCGCTTGTGTTGGAATTGCTTCCAGAGTTTGAGGCGCTTGGGTTGGGTCTGATTGAACCGCAACCAGTTCCTCAGGGGTATCTGTCGGCGCGAGTGTGGCGGTTGGGGATTGAGCGCCCACCAGATTGACGCCGGCAAATGGAGCTGGATTTTCTGGCGCGGGAGCCAAATTGGCAGGGTCTGCCAGGTTTGGAAGGCTAGGTTTGGGTAACGCGGCAGAGGATGATGAGGATTGGAAAAGAAAAACGCCAACGCCTGCTAAAACAACCACCATGCCAAGCAAGAAGCGCTGTCGGCGCCGCCGACGGTTAAGCCGTTCGAGGCGAATTTCGCGTTGGCTCTTAGTTTCCGATTTCGTTGAAATCGGCACGGCCATTGTAAGCTTCAACTGTCTTTCCATTTTTTGTCAGTGTTCCGTCGTAAACTGTCCCATAACTCGCTGCTATCCAGCCTCCAAGGTTAAAGGGGATGCTGCCTCCGGCTCCAATCCAGACTCCGTTGTAGCGTCTGGCGATGTGGAAGTGCGTGCCGGTGGTCACCCCGCCTTCACAGGAGGCATAACCAATCACATCTCCTGCTGCAACTTGTGTGCCAACAGGGATTCGCCCTTTCGCCGCGATATGAAAGTAATGCACCGTCCAGCCTGTTTGTTCTGAGCCGTCGCCGTCAAAGTCCAACACCACTGCTGCCGCGCCAGACCGCACCACCAACCCATCCGCAACCGCTAAAACCGGCGCATCGCTCGAATAGCAGCCATAGTCGTCATCTTTTCCCGGAGGAGCAAAGTCTAACGCAGCCCAGATGCTGCCGGTGCCATAACCCCAATGTGGCCCGGATGTAAACAGCCAGGTGTCGCCCGGGGCGAACGGCAGGATAAAACTGGGCTGAGTCAATCCGTTGGGCACAAGCGGGTCGATGGTGAAGGCAAACGGAAAACCGAACATTTCCATGTATGTGGCGTATAAACCGGATTCTGAAACAGCTGCCTTCCAGTCCGCTTTGCCCTTAACCAGGCTGAAAAAATGCTGCACGCCTGCAGTGGCTGGGTTGATGGTCGGGTCGATGCGCATGACCTCACCATCCGAAAGGACCCAAACCGCCAGGCTCCCCTGTTGCCAGAGCGCGCTGCCGCGCAGGAGTTCATTGGCAGCCCAACCCAGTTGTTTATACAGCCCCTGATAGCGCGTGTTCACCAGCCCAAGCGGGTAATCAGAAGAAACGCCGCTCTTGCCATCACCTCGCACCCAACCGCTTTGGAATTCCAGCAATGCCAGCAGCAAGCGCGGGTTGACGCTGTTCTCATCGGCTACGCGCTGGACGATCTCAGCGCCGCTGAGGTGGCTTTCATCATCCAGAGTCTCCTCATATCGGCTCAGCTTGCTGTTAAACTGCCAGACAATCGCTTTGGTGTCAAAATCCTTCGCGGAGGGGCTATAAAACAGCTCCGATTCAGGAATAATCTTAAAACTGGTTGCTTGCTCGTTGGCGCTGGCAGGCGGAATAAATAAGGTTTGATCGGGTTTGATCAGGTTCGGGTCGTTGATCTTATTCCGTTCGAGGATCTGTTTGACGGAAACCTGGTGCAGCAGCGCGATTTGCG
>LUZV01000041.1 GCA_001603765.1 Anaerolineales bacterium Chloro_02
CTCAACTTCCCCCAGGCTTACTATGATATCGTTCGCCCAGGCGATCTGCTTTTTGGGATTTCACCGACCAACGAGTCGCTGAGCCCGGAATACAAACCTTCGCTTTCGTGGAAAGCGCGAATAATCTCGCTGCATACCTTCCCGGCTGGTCAGGGCATCAGTTACGGCTCCACTTATGTGACACAAAAAGAGGAGCGTATTGGCGTGATGCCGACCGGATATGGCGACGGATTCAGGCGGGTTGACCATCAGCAAGTGCTGGTTGGGGGCAAGCGCGTGGATGTGGTCGGGCGTGTGTGTATGGATCAGAGCATGCTTCAGTTGGACAGCGTCCCAGAGGCGAAAGTTGGCGACGAGATTGTTTTGATCGGCACGCAGGGCAATGAAACCCTGACAGTGGATGAAGTTGCCCGGCGCTGGGGAACCATCAACTACGAAGTTGTATGCGGTTTGGCGGATCGCCTGCCGAGAATATATAACGAATGACCGAAAATTACATTCGGGCAGAATTCCACTGCCACACCGTTTATTCACCCGACAGCATGGTTGAGCTGCAGGATCTGCTAAAAGCGTGTGATGAAAAAGGAATTGATAAAATCGCCATCACCGATCACGGCTGCATGAAAGGCGCGCTCAAAGCGCGTCAGATGGAGCCGGCTCGTGTGATTGTGGCGGAAGAGGTTGAAACTCCTGAGGGCGAGATTCTTGGGTATTTTATGACCGAAGAAATTCCGCAGGGGCTGCCGGCGACGGAAGTGGTGCGGCGATTACAGGGTCAAGGAGCTTTCATCAGCCTGGCGCACCCTTTTGACCCACATCGCAGTTGGTGGAAAACTAAAACCATCGAACAAATTTTGCCTTATCTGGACGGCGTCGAGGTGTTTAACGCACGCTGCCGACGGCAGGAATACAACCAGAGCGCGTACGAGTTTGCGTTGGAGCACGGAAAAGCTTTGATGGCGGGCAGCGACGCGCACGGAGTGTTTGAGCTCGGGAGGGCGAGTATGACAATGCCGTGGTTTGATGACGCGGAGAGCCTGCGCGTAGCCGCGCGCGAATCAACCATCAGTGGGGAACTTTCGGGGCTTTACGTGCATATGGTTTCTACCATTGCCAAAGTCGCAAAAAAATTCAAAGAGTAGATCAGTAGGGGATGGGCTAGTCCCATTCCGCAATGGGTGGAACGGCAAGAGAGGTTGGTAGGGAATGGGCTTGTCCCATTCCGCGACGGGTGGAACGGTAAAAGAGGTTGGTAGGGAATGGGCTTGCCCCATTCCGCAATGGACGGAACGGCGCAAGGCCGTTCCCTACGGGGTGATTCATAACGAAATGGCGCGATGAAAGAATGAAATTGGTAGGGAATGGGCTCGTCCCATTCCGCGATGGGTGGAAGGGCAAAAGAGGTAGGTAGGGAATAGGCTTGTCTCATTCCGCAATGGGTGGAACGACAGAATAGGTTGGTAGGGAATGGGCTCGTCCCATTCCGGATTAGGCGGAACGGCACAAGGTCGTTCCGGATGGTGTGATGTAACCGGAACGGCGCAAGGCCGTTCCCTTCGGGGTGATTTTATCGGAACGGCACAAGACCGTTCCTTACGACGTGGTGAATAACGGAACGGCGCAAGGCCGTTCCCTACGAGGTGATGTGATCTGAACGGCACAATGCCGTTCCCTACGTTGCGCCGTTCAGAGTCGATTTTATATAAGATGGGTATATTTGCTTATTTCAAAAGCGAAAAGATCAACCAGGTTGCAAGCGAGAGGAACACAATTGCCATGCCGATCTTGACCGCGCCGGCATGCTTTCGCAGGAATTCGGTGAATTGCTTGGATGTCGTCCCGTAAAATGCCAGAATGAAGACAATGATCAACGGCACAATGAACATCAGGTTATAGAGCAGCAAATAGAAAATTGCCTGTCCGCGCATGGATGGCACCGAGCTCATTGAGATGATCACCGGCAGGTAAATCTGCCCGGTGCACGCCAGCTCCAGCATCGAAACCAGAAGACCGGTCACGAACGCGCCAAAATAATAACTTTTTGCTTTGCGTCCTTCGCGCACCGTCTGGTTGATGCGTTTACGAAGGGGTTCTGGCAGTTTCATTGCCATATCGTCAAGGTTTCCCTGACGAACTTTGATAAAATCGCGGATGCTCAGGACAGCCAAAACGAGGCAAAGGATCGCGGTAAGGATGTAGACAATCTTGCTGATGACGGATGTGATACCCGAGATGAGATCGAGAACCTTATAAAAACCCAATCCCACCAGCAAATAGGCAAGAAAGACTCCGATTGTAAAACTCGCGCCTGTGATGAGGATTTCTCTGCCCTTTTTTCCGCTTAATGAAAGATAAGAAACAAAGAAAATGATGGTCGCGAAGGCACAGGGGTTCAACCCGTCCACCAGCCCAGCCAAGACAACAGCCAGCCAACCCATCTGTTCGAAGCGATTAATCAATGCGGAAACGCCTTCATCGGGGTTGTAATCGTGCCAAAAAGCTGGTGAACCGGTCGCGCTCAGCTCCATCAGGACAGGCTCGACCGCGGCAGGGGTCAGCTCCACATCGTCAATCCAGGCTTTGTCGCCGATAAAAAGCGCGGGCGTGTTGAAGTTTTTCCCAACGCCTACCCGGGACGCCATCCATTCAGCCATCGCGGCTTCATCGTAAATGTTAAACTCTTCGATGATGAGTTGAGGGTATTTGCTCTTAAGATATGCCAGGTCGATCTCAGCGCGGGCGCATTCTTTACACCCGGTCTGATAAAAATACGCGGCATAAATCGGCTCAGAAACAGCGCAATGGCTGGGATCATCCGGGCTGCAAACCAAATTAGGGTCAGGGGTGGGTTCCGAGCTGGATATGATCAGTGTGGCTGGGTCAACCCCGGGTATTTCTGGCAATTTGATGCCGTCTCCGGCGAGCCCTGCTCTGATCAATGCCTCTAAGTTATCCCTGGTTTGCTTTTCGCCGTTGAGCATTTTGCTGCCAATTACCACCACCGGCAGACCGCGGTCGCCCGCTTTGATACCAAAGGCTGATTCAGCCTTCATCAAGGCTTCATAATTTACGCTTTCGCTCAATTCGACCAACTTGATCCCCAACAAACCGGGGAATTCCGCCTCTAACGGTTGAACGATGTTTTTCAAAATGTCCATGCAGTGACTGCAGGAAGTTGAATAGAAGTAATACGCTTCAACTTTTACGTTTTCGGAGCTAACCTGAGGCGCGCCGCTTCCTCCAGGCCCAATTCCCTGGGGTTGAACAAAGGAGGCGGATGTCAATCTCGGCAGCATCAAAGAGAAGAAGGCGATCAACGAGAGCGCGATGGAGGTCAGGAATGCTCTGGTTTCTTTATTACGCATAGGAATTATCAACCTTTCAAAGACGGAAAGCCGTCTGAAATTTTACCGAACTTATTCTATCACGGGTTCAAAAAAGGGGATTCACGAGGCAAAAAAACCGGGCTAAGCAACTTCCACTTTTGAAATCGGGAACCGGCTGGCATTAAAAAGATCCAGCAGAAGCTGGCGCTGCTCGCCTTCAATCCCGCCGAGAATCATGCGCAGACTGAAATCGCCATTTTTGGAGGTAGAGCTTACCGCTCGCAGGATATTTCCGCCGGCTTCAGATACCAGCCCGGCAAAATACGCCAGCCCGCCCGGGCGATTGGTCGCCTGTGGACCTTCCACCAAGAGCGAGGTCCAGCGCAACGCCGCGCGCGAGATGCCCACTAAGTCGAGCGCGTTTTCAAATTCGTTGATGAAGATGGAGCCTCCGCCGATGGCAGAGTAGAGATCGTCCAGGTTGGCGCAGGCTAAAAGCCCGAGCAGTGCTTCCACGCGGTTTGGGTCTAACGCCCTGACATCATCCAAATCCAGGATGCCGCGCGCGGAGATTACGTTGTGGATTGCCTGCCGTCCGCGGCGACTGGCATCTTTAAGGTTCACCATTGCCAACACATTTCGCAGCAGGCGAGCCGTGGACGTGTTGCAGTGGTTCAGCCAATCCGGTTCGGGCACCTTGTGCGGCTCACCGCTCAGCACCTCCACAACATCGCCAGGGTTGAGGGTGTCGTAGAGGTGGCGCTCCTCGCCATTAACCAGCACTTTGTGAATTTTATCGAGATAAAACTCCTGAATTGCCGCGACTCCGTCTAAAACGGTGCTGCCTTCCTCCAAAAAGCGTGTGCCGCCAAAGGGGGTCAAGATCTGCACCGGTCGGTAGCGGCTGATATCCTGATTATTGTTGATGGCGTAAATTACGCCCCAGGTGTTTTCGCCTTCCATCGATTCGGTCGCGATTGCGACTTCGATGGCGCCAGTACCGGGAAGGTAGGCGGTCACCTGAAGCGCGCGGTAGCCGTTTTGTGGTGAGGCGATATAGTCGTCAAAACGATCCTGGTCAAGATTGCGGTTAAAGTAGCGG
>LUZV01000042.1 GCA_001603765.1 Anaerolineales bacterium Chloro_02
TCCTTGGAGGGCGACAATAGTACAAAATAATAAAAACTGCAACGCTAAGTTAGCGCTTATGGGGGTTAGGGGAGGGTGTCGTATTTCCGGACACTGACGATCCCCTCCCCCATCCCCTCCCGCCAAGGGAGGGGAGTTCATGGAGCGTCGCCCCTAAAGCCAACAGCATTGCATTCCCTCCCGCCAAGGGAGGGGAGTAGTTCGTATTTTTCGGCGGCCTCCTACTGAAATTTTGGTTTTGGGCAACAGCCCCTTTCCCCCCGCTCCCCAGGGTTCGGCACGCACTGCAAACGCGTGCGTGCCGAGCGCTCGGCGCTTGCGGCACTTCGCCCCGTTATGCCGCTTCGCAACTCCATTGACACTAGCGGCACTCCGGGGTGGCCTCCGGCACGCTTCCCCTGTATAATTCCTGCCTTTGCCGTCACCGCCGGAGTCTGTTTTATGAGGCATGGAATGAATTTCGCCACTGTTCGTCTGATCGTGGTCACCCTTGCGGTGGCCTCCCAGGTTTACCTCTTTTTGCGCTTCAGCCGGGCCGTCAGTTCCTGGCGCAGGTCCCGCTGGCTCAAGGCCGGCGTCATCCTTTCGGCGGGCGCGGCGATTGCCGTGCTCTTTGCCGGCAACCGGTACATCATGTTCCATCCCATCCCGTGGGTGGATCCGCCGCTGGCGGCACAGCTCCTTTTCTTCTACCTTCCGGCCGTGTGGGGGGTGGCATCGATTCTCTCCGCCCTGGTTCTGTTCCTTGCCCAGTGCTTGTCGCTGCTGGGCCGGGTGGTGGTTTTATTGTCCCGCCGCGGCCGCCGGGAGGACTTTACGGCCGTCAACATGGGACGCCGCCGTTTCCTCAAGGCCGGCGTCGGCGGGCTGGTTGCGGCCCCCTTCATTTTTACGGGCTACGGCGCCGTCTATGCCGGCAGGACCTTCGAACCCCGGGAACTCACGCTGCGGTTCGGGCGCGCCCTGCGGGTCGTGCAGCTAACGGACATTCATGCCGGCATCTTCATGAGACGGGAGGAACTGCGGCGCCTCGCCGACCAGGTCATCGCCCTCCGGCCGGACCTGTTCGTCCTCACCGGGGACTATATTTCGAACTCGATGACGTTTTTCCAGGAGTGCATCGAAGAAATGGCGCGGGTCCGCGCCCGGTACGGGACCTTTGCCACCTTGGGCAACCACGAACACTGGTACGGCGACCTGAACCGGATCCGGACCGCTTTCATCCAGCACCGGATTCCGCTCCTGACCAACGCCCACAGCCTGGTCCGGGCCGAGCAGGGGCCTTTCGCGGTGGTGGGAATCGATGACCTGCGGGCCGGGCGCCCCAACCTGGACGCCGCGCTGTACGGGCTGGCGCCCGATATGCCCGCCATCCTGCTGTCGCACCGGCCGGAAATTTTCCCCCAGGCCGCCCGGCGCGGCATCCACCTGACCCTGGCGGGCCACTACCACGGAGGGCAGATCAAGATCGAATCGCCCCTGGGGGACTTCAGCGTGGCGAGCCTCATGACGCCCTACCCGGAAGGGCTCTACCGGATAGGGGATTCCCACCTGTACGTGAGCCGCGGGATCGGCACCACGTTTACCCCCGTGCGAATGAACGTCCCGCCCGAAATCACCGTGCTCAATCTCACGGCGTGACCGGCAATCCCCGCCGCCCCGCTAACGTAAAATTCCCCCACCCCAGGGTTTAAAAAGATCCTGCTCTCTGAGCCGGAGCGATTGGTTGCGCTCCCCTCGCCGTCGCTGATTATTGGCCGGCACAAGCAAGACAGAACGGTTTTAATATCGCCTGTGTTACCAGAAGCCTTCGGGAGGGTGGTGGAATTTTGGACGCTCGTTTCGATCAAAGCCGGGGGAATTTTAGGTTATCAAAATCACATGTCATAAATGATTACAAAAGCCTGAAAATTATACTGTATGTTGGGTATATGAAAAACGCTCCCGAACCCAATATCGAGGCCAGGTTTCATGCTTATGCGGAAAAGCTGCCCGCCGCGTTGGGTCATGCAGACCGGGTGGAACCTTTTCATGTGTGATTCATAGATATCCTTTCAACGCGAGGTGAGTTGTGTGTGTCAAGTTCTGCAAATTCGATCAGGCATAGCGGTTTTTTTTTGAACCTTCACCAAACAACCAACCGAGCGTAGGGCCGCCGGAATGGGGTCCCCACACGACCCCATTCCGGCGGCCCTACGCGGCTGGTCCAGTGCGACGACGAACCATTCTTAAACCTGAAACCATGTCTATGAATCGCACATGGACCATCAGGGAAAGGGCCGGCATGAAATCCACATTCAGCGAACCTCAAGCCCGGCTTATGCCAGGTTGCGTTCAAAAATAAACAAAGCGTAGCTTCCGTACAGGGCGGACACCTTGTGCCCATCGAAGTAGGTGGGCAGAGTTTCGCTTCTGCCCACCCTACAAATCCGCCGGCAGGATTAGCATTAACTTGAACGCATTCATATTAAAGTGATGTTTTTCAGATAAAAAAACAGCAGTCCACTATCCTTTTAAAGGGGGATTTGCGAACTGCTGACTTGGCCCAACCCAAATTCAACTTTTACGGCTGCCTCTTTTCCGTCCAGGGTGACTTTGATACGCCGGCCCCCGAGGGAATCGTGCAACTTGAGAATTAACGGCTATTCCTGTTCGGGGGAAGAGGGCTTTACCGTTATCGACTGGGGGGTCTGCCGGTTTGGGCCGGCAACCGCCCTCACTGCAATATCTTGGACCTTGCCGTATGCGCCTTCCAGTTGTTCCGTCAGTTTTTCGATCTGCTTTTTTTGAGTGGCGATTATCTGCTCGAAAGCATCGATCCTGGCCTGAAGAACATTCTTTTCGCCTTCGAACCCTTTCATCAGCAGTTGTTCATTCTTCGCCGCCTCGGAGGTCAACTTCATCGTCACTTCGTTGACCGCTTTTTTTACGGCACTCTCGATCTCCATCGGGAAGGCGTCTACCTTTGCCCGCAGTTCATCCATCACTTTCTCGCGCTCGCCTACCGTCTGCTCCCGCTCCTTGAGTTCGATTTCTTTGGCCTTTACCTGCCTGTCGAATTCCGCCCTCTTAGCCAGGATTTCAGTGTCGAGCTTGCTGATTTCATCATTTAGCGCGTTTGTCTTCTGCTCCCTTTCGCGCGCCATCTTATATTCGTATTCCTCTTTTTCGCGCCGACGCCGCTTATCCTCCTGCTCTTTCTGGTCCTTCAACTCCTCCAGGTATTGCTTTTTCTGATTCTCCCACCCGGCCTTCGTCTGGCTTATCTCCTGTTCGATCAGGCTCTTGCGCTTGGCCATTTCATCTTCGAACGTCGTTCGTTGCTGCTTTTGCGCTTCGATAAGAGCCGCCAAGGCGAACGCCGATTTTTCGATCTCGAAAAACTCCCGCAGTTCGGCTTCTTTGATGTCGATCGCCCGCTTGAGCTTATTGTACCGTTCGGTTTCTCCCTCGAGTTTTACGGCGATATCGGACAACGCCTTGCTCGTCTCGCCTATCAGTTCGTTCACGGTCTTGATCACTGCGTGCGTAGTGAGCGCGTCGGCGGTTTGTACGACTTCCTGTTTTTCCTTCTCCGCTTTTGCTTTCTCAGGCTTGAGCTCGGTTTGAGCCTTGGCTTCGAAGGTTTTTAGAAGACTGTTGTACGCGTCGAGTATTTCTTTTTTGGTGCTGGTCGCTGTGATACCCGAACTGCCCTCTGCTTTAGTGGTCATTGGCCGTCTCCATGAATGACTGCTGATCGAACCGGTTGTGCTCGAAACTTCTGCCCGAAAAAGCCCACCCCCTCGCTTATATAGCGGAAAGCAGCGTGAAATCAAGGCAAGGTTTTTTCGTCGGCTACGCCCGGTTGGGACCTGTCGATCCCATCTCTACCGCCGCTCACATCCCGGCAAGTAGAAATCGAAGGAATGGGACGTGGAGTTTCCCGCGGGAGACGAAAAGGTGCACTGATACAAGGAAAAATGGCTGGACACTGGCAGCAAGCAAACATAAAAAAAGAAGCGGAGTATAAAAGTACCCCGCTTCGTTTTTTTGTTTCGAAACAAAAAATATGCCCGGAGGACTCGTTTTCGAACGATCCAAATGGCATTAACCTTTTGAACCCTTCCCAAGTTTTACACCCCTAAAAATCGAAGTTTTTAACCTCAAACTTTTCTTTTACAGTGACCGGCCGATCATAGCCTGCAAACCCGCATGAATGCTACATCGCTTTTTAAAATCGTTAAAGATGTAATGCCACAGATTATTCTACGCTACCTTGATTTTCCGCACCATTATCCCGTAATGTTGAAGCGTCCTGAGGAGGGCCTGCAACAGGTTTGCTCGAATAAAGAAGTCCGGCAAGTACGAATACCTCCAGGTTGTCGAAAACCAACGGGTCGGCACCAAGGTCAACCAACGGGTTATCGCAACCCTTGGCAGGCTCGATCAAATGCATTCCAGGGGGGAGGTCGAAACCCTGGTTCGCTCGCTTGCACGTTTTTCCGAACAGGCCCTCCTGATCCTGTCCGGCAGGAGCGACCTTTGCGCCGAATCAATAAGCATAGGCCCGGCTCTGCTGTTCGAGCGGCTGTGGAATGATCTGGGGATTATGAAGGTCCTCCAGGGGCTTCTTTCCGATGTAAAGACCCTGAGCCCCGTTGTGGAAAGAATCCGGGAGCGGTTCAACGTTGCAAGGTTCTGTGTTGTTGCCGACAGGGGCATGATCAGCAAAGACACCATCGGGGAGTTCGAAAAACCGGGGAACAAGGTCCCTTACATTCTCGGCACTCGCATGCGAAACGTCAAAGTGCAGGAAGTCCGGGTGGAGAACCGCCGCCATATCGTCTGCCTCAACCCGAAGCAGGCCCGAAAGGACGCCGCTGAGCGGGAATCGATCCTTGCCGGCCTCGAAGCGCAACCAAAGGCCCCGAAAGCCTCGTTGGAAACAAAGGATACCGGCGCTATCTCAAGTTTGAGAAGGGCAGCGCGACCATCGATCCGGCAAGGGTGAAACAGGAAGCACGTTTTGACGGCAAATGGGTCCTCAGGACCAACACCCGCCTTTCCGCGCGGAATGTGGCGCTCAAATACAAAGAATCATGGCAGGTGGAACACACGTTCCGCGCCATGAAGTCCGTCCTGGAGACCCGCCCCGAGGCCATAAGGGGCCATGTGTTTTGCAGCTTTTTGGCCCTCATGCTCAAAAAGGAACTATACCGCCGCCTGGAAGAGTCCGGGCACAGCTTCGAGTGGGCGCAAATCAAGCAAGACCTCATGGCCCTCACTGAAACGGTGATCGAAGAACAGGGAGAGCGCCTGGCCGTTCGCAGCCAATGCAAGGGAGTCTGCGGCAAGGTGTTCCAATCCGTGGGCGTGGCGATCCCTCCCCACCATCCGCGAGCTCTGATTCCGTTTTTAAAGAGCAAAAATGTAGTGCCGAGAAAGTCAAATTCTGGTCTATGCTACTGAATTTACAACACTATTTTCTAAGTACTGTTAAAGATGAGCTTGCCCCTATTGGCGCCCTACAAGGTCGAGCAGGATCTTCAGCGGGATTGCAGGGAACAGCAGGAAAAGGAAGTTCAAGCAAAACGGTGCCTGATCATATCTCACTGTTCATTACATGGGTTTTTTCCGGACATCGGATTCAGGATCTCCGCTTTAATGGTCAATTGCTCGATCTCATTGGGTCGTAGATGCCTTGGCGGGCCGTATTGTCTCACATTCTTCTTACACGTCACCTCCGTAACGGCCAGTTTGTATTTGGAGACAGTCAGAGCCTTTCTAGTCTTGAGCCATTTGCGGAATTTATTGGCGCTATCATAAGATGGGAAATAAAGAGGCTGATCTTCATCCTCTTCCATTAGGCTTAAAATCTTGCCCTGGCCATGGTGAACCCGACCAACTGCAATTGTATAAACCGTGGCTAGCACGTCCCTGTAACCCACCAGTGTAACCTCGGACGTACCCGATGCCGGGCCCGAACCGCTCTGGTATATGACAGTTTGGAGCCCCTCTTCCAATTCCTGATCCCCATTAACCACATGTCGCAATACGTAATCAAAAGTAAGTTGACATTTTATGGGATCAGCCGTTTTCTTAAAATAAACCAATCCGAAATCGATCTTTGCATCGCCGGGTTCAACGGGGCTTCCCTTGTCTTCAATAGTCAGCGGGCCTACCACTGCCACTCTTTTATGATGTACTTGATCACGGGCCACTTTGATTTCAAAATCCACACTGAAAGTCCCCGCCAAATCGACACCAATTACGCTTTCTTCTTGCAGTTCGGCTACTTGCTTATCATCATAGATGTGGCCTGCGAGAACGATATAGCGTTGCCTTAACACTCTCTCTTCCTGAATCGACTTGGTCCTTGAAAATCTGGGATTGACGCTCACAGATACGGGAATCGCATTTCCCGAACCTATAGACATACCCAGTTCTTCGGTGGAACTCTGGGTATGGGAGACTTTGCCTAAATCAACATTATCATAGTGTGTGTCGAACCTATTCCAAGATTCAAAATCCGCTTGGCTTTTCTGATCCATTTTAAGCTTTACTACGAGTTCGTTTATTCGATCCGCTGGACCGCAAAGTGGCTTTCTTATCCCCAAGGGAGTGGGTTTTCCAATCGAGTTTTTACCAACCGCAAAGACAATCCGTTTTTTGAAATTGGTCTTGTCCCATACTGTATCACTGTTCTTCTGGTTGACTTGTCCCGTCAATTCATCAAGAAATTCTTTGTAGGGTTTGCCTTCCGTCCTGGCTCCTACTTCCTCGATAAGCGCCTGCTCACCCTCCGGTGCGAGTTGTAATAGAAGATTTTTCGGCGGGTCAGACGGAGGCGCATCCATGGCAAAGGCCGATGTGGTAACGGCATCTTTTTCGGCCGGTCCCCACTGAGCATCCTTATATCTTCTCATCAATTGCGGAGTAGTGCTGCACCCGCATACAAATACGAGCAACGACAAAAAAATGATGAAATTTCTCTTCATGGTTTCTCTCTGTTAGCCACAGGGCACGGGTTCATGGTGGTGGCCGACCAAGCAGAGCTTTAACTCTTTGGGCGCAGGAATACCACCACCGAACGTCCTTCTACCGTATAATGATCCGAGTCAGGGCTCGGCCCGCCCGCTAAGATAATATCGTTTGGACTGGCACAGGAAGTGTCGATAACCCTTTCCCACTGCTGAGGCTCGCCTTGTTGCAATTTAAAGCTGAGCGAATCCCAGTAAGCATTAATCATGACATATAGATCATCATCGTCGGCTCCCCTTCCGTCGAGGAAGAAAGCCAAGGTTCGGCAATGGGCGGAGAGGTCACACGGTCCCTCAGTGCCGTACCATCTCACTGCGTTCCGCCAATAACCGGAACGGCAAAGCGAAGGATGCTCCTTGCGGAAAGCGATCATTTTCTTGAAAAAGTCAAACACATCTTGGTTTGTCTGCTTGAGGTCCCAGTTGATCCACGTGACCGGTGAGTCGATATTGTACGGATTACGGTAGCCTTGTTGGTGCTGCATGAATTCATCGCCCATCAGTATCATGGGGGTCCCGTTCGAGAGCATTAGCAGTGTGCAGAAATTCTTGATCTGGCGCTTGCGCAGCGTCGCAACTGCGGGAGGGATGTTGCTGATGCCGGGATGTCCGCAGTCCCAGCCGTACTGAGGGTAATCATCGCCGTCTGTGGGGTGGGTGAAACAGACCAGGTCCCCCATTCGCAAGCCGTCGTGGGAGGCGATATAGTTGATACTCTGGCATGGATGCATCGAGTAGGGCAGAGAATCGGGAAAAAGATCGCTGCTGCCATAGAGACTCGACATCAGCGTCCCTATCTGACCAAAATCCCCCTTCACGAACCGCCTCAGACAATCACGGTACCGGCCGTTCCACTGGTGCCATACGCGGCCGGGGAACTTCGCATTCTCCATGCTCCACTGTTCAGCGATGAGCCGCACCTTGTTGAGTACCGGGTCCGCGGCAATCTCATCGAATAGAGGAGCGTCTTCAGCAAACCCGCGGACATTGCCCTCCGTGTCCACGGCGAGTACGGACGCAATATCGAAGCGGAAGCCGTCCACATGCATCTCCTCGACCCAATAACGCATGCTGTCAAGCACCAGGCGCCGGACTGCTGCATTAGAAGCCAGAATGGTATTCCCAGTACCGGTCCAGTTGCTGTAAGGAGCCAAGGAGTTGTCTTTTTCGATCATGTAATAGCTGCTGCTGTCAATTCCTTTGAAAGAGTATATGGGGCCGTTTTGGTCTCCCTCTGTAGTATGGTTGTAAACAACGTCGAGCAGGACTTCCATCCCGGCGGCATGAAGGGCTTTCACCATTTCGCGGAACTCGTTCTTCTGCGCGCTCGCTTCAGGGCTTGTGAAATAGGCATGGTGCGGCGCAAAGAAGTTTAGTGTCATGTATCCCCAGGCACTTCCTTCCTGAGGATCGAATTGGAATACCGGCATAAGCTCTACGGCTGTCACGCCGAGTTCCTCAAGGTGGGGGATCTTCTGAATCACACCACGGTAGGTGCCACAAAGGCCTTCAGGCAGACTTGAGTTGAGGTTCCGGGTGAAGTGGCCTACGTGGAGTTCGTAGATGACCAGGCTTTGCCCATGCCGCTGAGGCCTGTCGTCTTCCCAGTTGAAGCTGTCCCTCTCTATAAGAAGTCGTCCCAAAGGGGCACTTCCCTCGTTGGAACCGCTCCCGCATGCTGCCGCGCGGCTAAAATTGGGCGGGAAGTAGACGGACTGCGCATAAGGATCCAGAAGAACCTTATCTCTGTCAAAATTGTGCCAATCGAATCCAAATCCCGGGCTGGACTTCGGGCCGTCCACCCGGTACCCGTAATATCTCGCGTCGTTCATGTCTGAGGCCCTGATCCTCGCATGCCAGATTCGTCCGGTCTTGTTGAGGTATTGGTCGAAAGCATAAATGAAGCAAGGTCGATAGAGATCGTCTGCGTAGCAGCAAAGCGTCACTTGGTCAGCGTGCTTTGAATAGAGTGCAAAATTCCAAGCTTGTTGATTCCCTATCCAGGTCGCGCCGAGGTGCTCAGGCGAGCCATATTGCCTTTCCCATTGGTTTTCAGGCATCTCCCCAGCCTCCTTTCTTTATGCATTGCCATCCTGCTGCGCTTTATCTCTAAAGCCCGATGGAAAGCGCAGCGATCAGATGCACCGGCGCCAATGCGGCCCATACCCCCATCGACTTGGAAGCGTTTCACTCAAGGGACTGGATTCGACAACCAGCAATCAATCCATAATCCTCCAGCTCGGTCTCCACGGAGCCGTTCACCATGACATCGATCAGGAAGGGGCTCTCGCGACGGAACGCGATCTCCACCGCCTGATTCAGATCTTGCGCGCTGGGGGCTGCCGCAGCAGGTGCTCCCAAGCCTTTGGCGATACACAGCAGGAGCCGATTGGGACTCCGGAAACTTTACTCATCCATGCCCCTATTGATCCGCAGTTTTGCTGCGAGGCGTTGCTTTATTGACCAAGTAACCGCCGTTACTGATGCCAAGCAGGGCAAGCATTCCCTGGCTCAGGGTGGGCAGTTCGAGTATTTTGTCCGGCGGCGCGTCAAACATGATAGCCAGAGCCACTGCGTAAGAAAGCGCCAGAACGAGCGTGAAGAAGAACATCTGAACCTTTCCCAAGTCCAGGTGGCCCGCATCCCCGGTTTCTTCCGTTGCGAACATGTCAGACAAGCTGGCTTTGTCGATGGATTTATTCACGATCAATAGGCCCCTGCTGTCCAAGTCCTGCTTATCGATGCCCCGTTGGACAGCCGCTCTCTGCAGCGCGAATTCCTGTTGTGCGGCGTCTGGAGTCTTGAATTCTTTGCTGCTCTTGATGAGGGGGGAGCCGATGAGGGAAACCGTACTGATGCCCATCAAGGTCCACAACTCCGGCTGGAGTGCTATGGCCAGCGGATTGTCGTATATCTTGCTAAGGTTGTAGAGGGCGGCGGCGAAGTAGCCTGAAAGGATGATGACTGTCCAAAGGATCATCTGGAACCTGGAAAGGCTCATCTTGTTTCTTGGGTCGATGAGAAGTCCCGACAGGCGGCGAGTCAGGCCGTGCCCGACGATCACGATAAATAGTGTCATGAGCACTAAGATCAGAAGCCAGGAGAAAAGCCTGGACACTGGGGCAAGCAGCCACCCGAACAGCGGCATACCTACTGCGATGACGACAACTGCGGCGGTATGTGACCGTTTCCAATTCGATTCTGGCGATGCATTTCCCATGGCGGACTCCTCAATGGAAGACGGCGTAGCTGCTGTAGCAAACCTCCTGAATCTTGTCCGAGAGTTTCTCGCTTTGGAAATTTGGGGCTTGCCCACCCATATAATGCTGCGGGCAGCTTGTGGATGCTGCTATAGCTAAAGATGGCAACAATACGAGGATTACTGAGATGGCAAGGAAACGCGGTTTCATACTTCACCTCCAAAAGGGCAAAGCACAAGTCGTGTGGTTCCAGCCATTGATCAATTTGGTGCGTGAAGCTGGTGGAAACTATGGCAACTGCCTGCCTCGGCGAGTTTTCTTCGGTGATTATGCGGCCAACTGCCCCGCTGTAGCGATTGCTGCGTGCGCTGTCGGAATTTGATGGATATGTAGCCTGATGCTCCCATATCAGAAATAGGTTTCAAAAAGGTTACATCACGACAGCGGTTAGGCAAGGCTAAGATGATGCAGGGGCAGGATTTGCAGAAAATGACCTGTTGAAAAAATTTTCGTGGTCAACGTCGGAGGCAAATTTTGGGAAATGGGTACCGCGCAAACAGGACTGATGACCTCCGGGCAGGCGCTGGGTAATCTTGGCGTGTAGTTACACGGGAGAATAAACGCCACTGAGGGCTGAGGTAAAAATTAACACTACTACGTTAAGTACTTGACATTTTTTGTTTTGCTGTCCTATCTCATCGATCGCTGTGAATACGGCTTTGTAATATGGAACAAAATGTTCCATGCATCGACTTCACCTCTTCTTCCAGCAGCAAACAGACAATTGAAAATTATTTCTACCCTAAGCCCGGCACTTGAGTTTAGTGCCCCTGCAAGGCTTGTTTGTGCCGCATTATGTCTTAATAAGGACTGAGATTAACCTTTATCACAAAATCTTGATGCTGCCCGGAACCGGTGGAGGAGATGAATTGAAAGCGCTTGCATGCCGTTCATGGCTTATATTTCTGTGGACGATAGTCGCGTTCGGTTGCGCGAGTACAGCCGGGCAGCGGCCGGCCGTCACCTTGTCAACGGTCGAGAGCGAATCCCAGGTACTCCGGAGTGGTGATGGGGCCAGGGCGGTATCTCCCCAAATAGGTCCGGAATCGACGCTATCCGACTATCTCGGGTATGCCGCGCTTAACAATCCCGGCCTGGAGGCGGCGTTCAACCGGTGGAAGGCCGCATTGGAGAAGATCCCCCAGGTAAGTGCCATGCCCGACCCCCGATTCACCTACGGCTATTTCATCCAGGCGGTTGAAACCCGGGTTGGGCCCCAGAGACAGAGGTTTGGAATTTCCCAGGTTTTCCCGTGGTTTGGCAAGCTCAACCTGCGCGGCGATCGCGCCGCTCGTGCCGCCGGCGCCGAGGAGCAACGCTTCCAGGCCGCGAAGTTCAAACTCTTTTATCAAGTAAAGAACTACTACTATGAATATTATTACCTCTCCCGCGCTATAGCCATAACCGAGCAAAACCTGCAACTGCTTCGCTATTTTGAAAACGTGGCTCGCAGTAAGTACTCCGCCGGGCTTCTTTCCTACAGTGACGTTGTCAAGGCCCAGGTAGAGCTTGGCAAGATCGAGGACAGTCTCCGTGCCCTGAAGGAACTCCGCGTCCCCCAGTCCGCAAAGTTGAATGCGGTTCTCAACCGGAGCGGGGCGGGAGTGCTTCCCTGGCCCACGGAAATCACCGAGCAACCGGCGCTTTTTTCGGACGAGCAACTGCTGACGCATCTAAAGGAGGCGAACCCCACCCTCAAGGCACTGGATTTTGCAGCCGCCGGCGAGCAGGTGGGAATCGAGCTCGCAAAGAAGGAGTACTTCCCTGATATCACCCTCGGCGTGGAAGTAATAGACACGGAGTCCGCCGTGGCGGCCAATGTCCGCGACAGCGGAAAAGACCCCGTTGTCGCCACTGTTTCCATCAACCTGCCGATATGGCTAGAAAAATACCGCGCGGGGGAAAGAGAAGCCGTGGCGCGCTACGTTGCAGCCCGCAAAGAGAGGGAAGACGGGGAAAACACCCTTGTAGCCGATCTCAAGATGGCGCTCTATGGCTTCAGGGACGCGGAGAGAAAGATCGATCTTTACAAAAATGCACTGATCCCGAAGGCGCAGGAATCAATCCGGGTTATAATGCAGGGATTCGAAGCCGGGAACAGGAGCTTCCTCGATCTGGTGGATGCGGAAAGATCTCTGCTGGAGTTTCAGCTCACCTACGAAAGATCAATTGCCAATCGGGCGCAAAGACTGGCCGAGCTGGAAATGCTGATGGCCGGTGACTTCGGTCCCGAAAATCCTACCTCGCACGGCAAAACCGGCCCGACTGAAAAGACCGAATCAAGCGAGGGCATTACACGATGAGAAAAAGGCGCTTCGCAGCACTTTCCGTATTTTTCCTGGTGGCGGTGTTTGTCGCATTTTTTGTCGGCCGCGCCTCCATGGTTGCAGGCATGAAATCCGATACCGCAGGGCAGAGTACCGACCCGGCCATGCACCAGGACCGGGACCAGCAAGCCGGGGCGCACGATCAGCACGCGGCGGGCCAGGCGCCGGGAAGCGATCATTCGCAGGCCGTGCACGCGGCATCGCAGGGGAAGCGAAAAATCCTCTACTGGCGTGCTCCGATGGACCCCAACTACATATCGGACAAGCCCGGCAAGTCACCCATGGGCATGGACCTGGTGCCGGTCTACGAAGACGAGGTCTCCGGTGGCGGGCAGAAGAGCGGTCCGGGCGGCGAAAAAACAGGGGCCGCCGGAACCGGGCAAGTCAAAAAGGAAGGGAAGCGAAAAATCCTCTACTGGCGCGCTCCGATGGACCCCAACTACATATCGGACAAGCCCGGTAAGTCACCCATGGGCATGGATCTGGTGCCGGTCTACGAAGACGAGGTCTCCGGTGGCGGGCAGAAGAGCGTGCCGGGCGGCGAAAAAACAGTGGCCGCCGGAACCGGGCAAGCCCAAAAGGAGGGGAAGCGAAAAGTCCTCTACTGGCGCGCGCCGATGGACCCCAACTACAAATCCGACAAGCCCGGCAAGTCACCCATGGGCATGGACCTGGTGCCGGTCTACGAAGACGAGGTTTCCGGTGGCGGACAGAAGAGCGTGCCGGGCGGCGAAAAAACAGTGGCCGCCGGAACCGGGCAAGGCAAAAAGGAGGGGAAGCGAAAAATCCTCTACTGGCGCGCTCCGATGGACCCCAACTACATATCGGACAAGCCCGGCAAGTCGCCCATGGGCATGGACCTGGTGCCGGTCTATGAAGACGAGGTCTCATCCGGCCAGGTTAATATCAGCCCGGCAGTCGTCCAGCAGATCGGGGTCACGACGACCGAAGTCAAAAAAGGGCCTTTTCACAAGACCATCACCACTTATGGGACTTCCACCTGGAACGAGGGCAGCCTTGCGGCCATGAACGCCAAGATCGACGGGTGGATAGAAAAGCTGAACGTAAACGAGACGGGGCAGATGGTCAAAAAAGGGCAGCCGCTGGTCGAAATCTATTCACCGCAGCTTCTAACTGCCCAGCAGGAATACCTCTCCGCCCTGGCGGACGCGCGCTCGGTTGGTAAGAGTTCATACGGCTATATCGCGGAAGCAAGCCGCCAGTTGCCCGAGGCCGCCCGCATGCGCCTTAAGCTCTGGGACATAAGCGACGCGCAGATAGCGGAATTGAGGAAAACGGGCAAAGTGCGCAGGACGTTGATCCTCCACGCGCCCATAGACGGCATAGTGACCGAGCGGGATGTCGTTGCCGGAGAGTATGTGAAGGCAGGACAGAACCTGGCCAGAATTGCCGATCTGCGGCCTATCTGGCTCATGGTTTCGCTATACGAGGACGAGATTCCGCTGGTCAAAAAGGGCATGAAGGCCAGTGTCAACTTCGATTCACTTCCGGGCGAGACTTTCCAGGGCACGGTTGGCTACCTCTATCCGTACCTCAAGGGCAAATCGCGCACGGCCGAGGCCCGGGTGGTGCTGCCGAACACGAAAGAGGAAATACTCCCACAAATGTACGGTACTGTTAAGATCAGCGTGCCGGTGAGCGCCGAGGCCCTTCAGGTGCCGAATAACGCAGTGATTCGGGCTTCCTCGACCGACAACGTTGTTTTCGTTGCCCTGGGTGAGGGCCGGTTCAGCGGGCGCAAGGTTGTCGTGGGACCCCTCGGGGATAACGAAATGCTGATGATCAAGGCGGGCCTGCGGCAGGGCGAACGGGTGGTAACGTCGGCCCAGTTTCTGCTTGATTCCGAAAGCCAGCTCCGGGAAGCCATACAGGCCATGCTTTCCCACGGAGGGCATGGCAAGTGATCTCTTCTGCAATTGACTGGTCGGTACGAAATCGTTTCCTGGTTCTGGTGCTGACCGCTCTGTTCATTCTGGGCGGAGTGTGGATAGTTTTCCATACTCCTGTCGATGCCATACCGGACCTGTCGGATACCCAGGTTATCGTATATACGCAGTTTCAGGGCCAGAGTCCCCAGGTGGTGGAGGACCAGGTGACCTATCCCCTGACGACTGCCATGCTTTCGGTCCCCAAGGCAAAGATCGTCCGCGGCTACTCCTTTTTCAATTTTTCACTGGTCTACGTGATCTTCGAAGACGGTACCGACCTCTACTGGGCCAGGAGCAGGGTCCTGGAGTACCTCAATTACGTGCTTCCGCAGCTTCCCACCGGGGTCTCGCCCCAGCTCGGCCCCGATGCGACCGGAGTCGGCTGGGTTTACGAGTATGCCCTTGTCGACAGGACAGGCAAGAATTCGCTCCACGAGCTGAGGTCCCTCCAGGATTGGTTTTTGCGCTACCAGCTCCAGACCGTTCCGGGAGTTTCGGAAGTCGCGAGCATCGGGGGATACGTCAAGCAGTACCAGGTGGAGGTGGACCCCAACAAGCTTGCGGACTACAAGATCAGCATCAGCCAAGTGCGCCGTGCCCTTACGCGCTCGAATAACGACGTGGGAGGCCGGCTGGTCGAACGGGCCGAAACAGAGTACATGGTGCGCGGGCTGGGTTACGTGAAAAGCCTCGATGACCTGCGGAAGGTGCCGATAGGGCTTGACCCCGACGGCAGGCCCGTTCTGCTGAGCCAGGTTGCGAGCATACATCTCGGCCCGGAGCTTCGGCGGGGACTCGCCGACCTCGACGGCGAGGGTGATGTCGCCGGTGGCGTCATTATTATGCGCTTCGGGGAAAACGCCCTCCAGGTGATCAAGGCCGTCAAGGCGAAGCTTGAAGATCTCAAGAGCGGCCTGCCGGAAGGCGTGGAGATCGTACCGGTTTATGACCGCTCGGTCCTTATCGAGCGAAGCATCAGCTTCCTTCGCGAAAAACTGGTCGAGGAACTCATTACCGTATCGCTGGTGTGTATCCTGTTCCTGTACCATTTCCGAAGTGCGCTCGTGGCAATAGTCATGCTGCCGCTCGGGGTGATGGCCGCGCTCATCTGCATGTATTTTCAAGGGCTCAACAGCAACATCATGAGCCTCGGGGGCATAGCAATCGCGATGGGGGCCATGGTCGATTCAGCCATCATCATGATCGAAAACACCCACAAGAAAATGGAAAGGGACTACGACAGGCACCGGCACTGGCAGGTGATTGTCGGGGCGTCCAAGGAGGTGGGGCCGTCTCTTTTCTGGTCGCTGCTGGTGTTGACCGTTTCGCTTCTGCCCATTTTCTCGCTGACCGGGCAGTCCGGACGGCTTTTCAAACCGCTTGCCTTCACGACCACCTACACGATCGGGTCGGCGGCCTTCCTTGCCGTTCTGCTTGCGCCGGTGCTGATGGGGTACTTCATCCGCGGCCGCATTCGACCGGACATCGAAAACCCGATAACCAGGTTTCTCATCTGGGTTTATCACCCGGTCGCGGAGTTCGTGCTCCGCTTCAGAAAGACCGTGCTCCTGCTGGCTCTGCTGGTCATGGCGAGCGCCGTTTTTCCGCTGATGCACCTGGGCTCGGAGTTCATGCCGCCTTTGGACGAAGGCGACCTGCTTTACATGCCCACGACATTGCCCGGAATTTCGATCACCAAGGCCAAGCAGCTTTTGGAGCAAACCGACCGCATCATCAAGACCTTTCCGGAGGTCAAGTCGGTTTTCGGCAAAATCGGGCGGGCCGATACGGCGACCGACCCGGCCCCGCTCAGCATGATCGAAACGGTGATCCAGCTTCATCAGGACGAAAGCAGGTGGCGCACGGTCCACGAAGACCGTTGGTACTCCGCCAGGGCCCCGGAGTGGGCGAAAAAGGGACTCCGGTACATCTGGCCGGAAAAGCGCCACATAACTCCGGAGGAGCTGGTAGAGCAGTTGAATGACGCGATCCACTTCCCAGGGCTTGTGAATGCGTGGACCATGCCGATCAAGACAAGGATCGACATGCTGAGTACCGGCATCAAGACCCCGGTCGGCATCAAGCTCATGGGACCCGATCTGTCCACGCTCGCGAAGCTGGCAAAAGACGTGGAAGCCGTCGTGGCCAAGATTCCGGGTACCCGCTCCGTCATCGCCGAGCGCGTGATGGGCGGCTATTACATGGACTACACGATCGACCGCGATGCGGCCGCCCGCTATGGCCTGACCGTGCAGGACATCGAGGACGTGATCCAGTCCGCCCTCGGCGGCATGAAGGTGACGGCCACGGTCGAGGGACTCGAACGGTACCCCGTCAACCTGCGCTACATGCGCGACTATCGAAACGACGTCAACGCGCTCCAGCGGGTGCTCGTCCCTGTTCCGACCGGGGCCCAGATACCCCTTTCGGAAGTCGCCCACTTCAGCATTCACCAGGGGCCGCCATCGATCAAAACCGAGGCTTCGCGAAAGACCGCCTGGCTCTACGTGGACCTCGACACCTCCGATATCGGCGGCTACGTGGCGCGGGCGCAGAAGGTGGTTTCCGAAAAGATAAAATTGCCGCCCAAGTACAATATCGTCTGGAGCGGCCAGTTCGAATACATGATGCAGGCAAGGGAAAGGCTGATGCTCGCGGTCCCGGTGACGCTGGTTATTATCTTCCTGCTGCTCTACTTCAACACGGGATCGTTCTCGAAGGTGGTGCTGGTGATGCTGGCCGTGCCGTTCTCGCTCGTGGGCTCGTTCTGGCTCCTGTACTTGCTCGGCTACAATCTTTCGGTTGCCGTGTGGGTGGGGCTTATCGCACTTGCAGGCCTGGACGCCGAAACCGGCGTGGTGATGCTGCTCTACCTCGAGCTGGCATACGGGCTCTGGAAGAGCCTTGGCAGGATGAACACGGCCGGGGACCTCAAACAGGCCATTTACCACGGCGCGGTCAAGAGGATCAGGCCGAAGGTCATGACGGTGGCCGCAATCCTTGCAGGCCTTTTGCCCATAATGCACGGCGTGGGGACGGGTTCGTCGGTAATGAAGCGTATAGCGACACCGATGGTGGGCGGGGTCGTCACTTCCCTTTTGCTGGAGCTGGCAATCTATCCGGTACTCTACTTTTACCTGAGGCGGGGGGCGCTGCAGCCGAGCCTCGAGCCTACGTCCACGGACGAAATCCACGAATCGGCCTAGGGTACGGGACGAGGACCGGGGAGCATTTCGAAGCGATGCACTCCCCCCCGTCCGTTTTCTCTATTGGTGCGGCCCGGTTCCGGCCGGCCCGCTTGATGGGGGATGGATCAGATCTCGGAGGCCGTTGCCTCGGTTTTGGTCCTGATGCGGTAGATCTTTTCCACCGGGAGCACCGCGATCAGGCCGTCTCCCTTCACTCCGGTCGATGCTGATTCGAGAATGGCCTGGACAATCGAATCGACTTTATCTTTCAGGGTAAAGATTTCTATGCGCGAACTGGACGAGAGCCAGTCGTTCGAGAAGAATTTTTTGTGCTCGCCATAGCCCTTGACGTGGCTGACCGTAATCCCCTTTACTCCCATGTCGCGAAGGCTTTGCTCAACCTTGCCCAACTGAAGGTTTGGAATAATTGCGGTGATTTTTTTCAGTTCCATTCCGTCTCCTTTGCCCGGCAGCGGGTTTAGACACCCGGATTCAGTCCACGTGCGGAGGCGCCTCGCTCAGGCCACAGCGGCAGCACGGTCCTCCGTACGTTTCGACGATGTTCCTCGTAAGCGGCAATCCCAGCCCTGCTTCTTCTTTATTGGGCCGTGAAAAACGGATTAAGAATTTTCTCTTTCTTACCGGGTGGAATGCCGGGGCCGGAGTCCGCGATTTGCCCGGAGCAGGGCATGCTCCGGGATTTTCGAGACCGAATGCCGGCATGCCTCGATCAATCCAATTCTACTATCATAACCGAAATATTATCGTAGCCGCCCTTGCTGTTGACCTCGTTAACAAGCGAAACGGCGAGATGATTGCGTGAGAGAACATTGGAGAAGTTCCTTACACATAATACCTCGTTTGCTCCACCAGCGGAATGGCTTCCACCTATCAAAGTCCAGGAAGAGGAAGAGGAAACGGCGGTTTGCCCTATTGTCCAGACCAAAGTTGAAGAAAATTAAGGTGGATCGATTTTATAAACCGACCTCTTTGTGAAACAAAATCGTGCTATATTCATTTCGCCCACCCGGAGGATAGGGCAACGCCGGGGGGCAATGTTGTTGACTTTAAGCTCCTCCCCCTTTGATGGGGGAGGCAGGGTGG
>LUZV01000286.1 GCA_001603765.1 Anaerolineales bacterium Chloro_02
TCTTCGCGTGGTTTAACAGGCAAGACCGAACACTAACACTCGCCCGGGATCATGCCGGGTTCAGGCAGCTTTATTACACGCTTGATCCTGACGGGCAAGGGCTGGCGTTTGCTTCCAGATTTGATGCTGTTTTGAAGAGCCCGTTTACGCCGCCCCCCAAAGTTGACCTGAATGCATTGGCTCACTATCTTAGGCTAAGCTATTTCCCAGGCACTGAGACGCTGTTTCAGCAAGTCAAACAATTGGAGCCGGGCAGTTACTTACAAATTAATGCGGATAACCAACTTAGGTTAGCCCGCTGGTTTGAAATGCCGCGCCAGGTGGAGCAAGGTTTCATCGGGGAAGACCGGGCGTTGGAAGAACTGGAATGGACGTTGGAAAAAGCCGTAAGACAGCAGTTTGAGGGCAACCGACCGGTTGGGGTCTTTCTATCCGGAGGGGTTGATTCACCGCTTATCTCCGCGATTGCGCGCAGTCAGCTTGGCAGAGGGTTGCCAGCTTTCACCATTAGCGTGCCTGGCTGGGGGCAGGACGAAGGAGCAGACGCGCGCCGTTATGCCAAACAGCTGGGGCTCGAACAGCAAATCATTGAGATTTCTGGGGAGAGCGCGCTTGGGGTGATTGATCAGGTGATCCAGGCGCAGCACGAACCCTTTGGAGATTTCTCTATCATCCCAAGCCTTTTGCTTTTTCAGCACGCTAGTGCCAGCGTTGGGCTGTCGTTAAGCGGCGACGGCGGAGATGAATTGTTTTTTGGCTATGAGAGACCGTTTTCTTTGCTGCGCGATGGCAGGGACTTCAGACTGCCTCAAGTCCTTCGCGCTGGCATGTTTGGGCTGGGCAAGCTCGGCTTTATCAGGAAAAAATCCGAGGTGATTTTAAGCCGTTCTCCTGAGGATTATTATTACGGAGTGAATTCCCGTTTTAGCCAAAAGTGGCTGCAAAAGATCGCGTCTGATCTTTCAGCGCTGAAACAAGCTCCGGAACTCTTTGCGTTTGAGCGATATCAAAACGAGTTAGACTTGGCGAATTACTCACGTTATGTGGAATATTATGGGCAACTCCAGCGGGGACTGAAAAAGGTGGAAATGGCTTCAGCAAGGCAGTCCTTAGAGGTCAGCGCGCCACTGCTTGACAGGGACGTGGTTGCACTCTCTCTGAAAATTAACCCACTAGACATGATGAAGGATGGCCAGCGGAAGCGTTTGTTGTATAAATTATTGGGGAAATTCGTTCCGCAAGAAATAATTCCAGCCACAAAAAGAGGATTTGGCATTCCACTGGGAGAATGGATGCGTGGACCTATGAGGGCGCTGGTTGAAGAAACGTTGTTCTCGGGCGGGCTGTACCCGAGCGGGCTTTTTTCGCAGCAAGAACTTAATGCCTATTGGCAGGAGCATCTTAGCGGCAAAGCAGACCATAAGTGGGGACTGTGGAACTTGTTGTGTTTGCAGTGGTGGGCGGCTCGAAATTTGGATAAATAATGACGAAACCGATAAAAATTCTCTTCACCATTCCAAATTTCATTACTGCCGGTTCGGGTGGGGCGATGCTGAATATCATTCGGCGCTTAGACCGCGAGCGATTTGAACCGGCTGTCGCCGTATTAAAGATGGGAGGCGCGTTGGATGAAGAGGTGCGGAGAATGGGCCTCCTTCTGATTGAGGCGCCCTTTGTAATTCCAGCAAAGCCTTACACGAGCCTGCTTTATCGCGCGAATCAAGCCGCAAAGCTGTTCAAACCCTATGGGTTTGATATTTGGCATTCGTTCCATTATGGGGATGACTATACCGAGCCGCTGGTCGCAAAGTTAGCTGGCGCGAAGAGCTGGGTTTTTACCAAAAAGAACATGGGAT
>LUZV01000287.1 GCA_001603765.1 Anaerolineales bacterium Chloro_02
GAGCTGGGTTTTTACCAAAAAGAACATGGGATGGGGCAGCCGCGCCTGGTTTTTCCGATCGCTTCTGGCGGGAAAGATCGCGGCGCAAAACACGGACATGCTGAAGGATTTCTTTGATACCCCGCTTTTTAAAGGTAAAACGAGATTGATCCCACGCGGAGTTGACCTCAAAAAATTCAGGGTCCCGCAGAAAAAAAAGAGTACTATTATGTCCCGATCCGGAGTTCCAGAGGACGCAATCGCGCTTGGTTGTGTGGCTCACCTGGTGCCGGTGAAGGGACAGCTGACCTTGATCGAAGCTGTTGCCAGACTACCAAAGGTGCATCTTTTCCTGGCGGGCAAGCCAATGGACCAGGATTACACGCGCGACTTGCATGCGCTGGTTGAAAGGTTAGATGTTGTAGAACGGGTTCATTTTTTGGGCGGTATGGATGACGTCCCAGCATTTTTGGCAGAGGTGGATGTGGTAGTCTTGCCGACATGGGATAAATGGCGCAGAGAAGGCTGCCCGGTGGCGCTTTTGGAAGCGATGGCGTGCGGTAAAGCCTGCGTTGCCACAGATGTGCCAGGTTCAAGAGATATTATCGAAGACGGCGTTTCAGGATTTTTAGTGGAACCCGAAAACGCGCAAGCCATGTCGGACGCGATAGAGCGCCTGAAAGATGACCCGGAACTGCGCGTGCGGATGGGCAAAGCCGCACGATTGCGAATTGAAGCCAATTATTCGATTGAGCGAGAAGTGGCAGCTCATGAAAAGTTATATGAAGAAATCATGGCAGGGCGAAAAAAATGATTGGTGATCTGCTGCTCACATTCGGCACTAACGCGGAGGGCTGCGTAAGCCGGACGGGGCAGGGCTGGGCTCTTGCGGCGCAGTTAGGCAGCGCCCGTCTTTACCAGACGCGCTCCGATGAAGCCTGGCGTGGGTTTCCGCTGGAAGTGTTCGAGGATGAAGCCTGGCAAATTTGGCTGTTAGGTGGGCTTTATGAGGAAATTGACAATTTGCCTCAAGCGTTTTCGCAGCCTGAAAAGCTGAACGGTCATTTTTTGTTGGTTGGGTATGAGAAGAAGCTGAAGCGCGTGCGGGTGGTGACAAACCGCCTGGGGACGGCGCATATCTACCACGCTACTGGCGCCCAAAAGGCTGCCATTGGGACGTTCTCACCGGCTGTAGCACGCGCGGCTGGATGTTCTGACTTAGATTTACAGGCTCTGGCTGAATTCTTCAATTTTGGTTTCTTTCTCGACAGCGCGACCTACTATAAAGATGTGCGATTACTGCCCGCAGCCGCGCAAACCACCCTGGACGAGGATGGAAAGATTGTTTCGCAGGAGACTTACTGGCGCTGGAGCTACGAACCTTCCATCTCCTTGGCTTACGACGACGCGATCGACCAATTTCATGAGCTTTTTCGGGAAGTGCTGACCAGTCAGATCCATCAGAAGCGGATCGCGTTGCCTCTATCGGGTGGGCTTGATTCGCGCAGCACACTGGCGGAGATTGGAGAAGTGGGTTTGGGCGGCGCGGCGATGGTTTTCCCATACAGCTATGGCTTTTCCAGCAGCTCGGTTGAAACAAAAATTGCCAGCCAGCTCGGTGAAAAGCGCGGTATAGATGTGCGAAAGTGGACAGTTCAGCCCTATTTGTTTGACCAAATTGACCGGATCAGCGCGACGGTTGAGGGTTTTCAGGATCTCACTCAATGCCGCCAGGCTTATGTGGTAGATGACCTGGCGCGGTATGCGGATTATGTTGTGGCGGCTCATTGGGGGGATGTCTGGCTGGATGACATGGGTTTTCTGGGGCAAGCGATGCTTCCGGATGATCAGCTGGCGGACACCCTGACGCGTCAATACGCCAAAAAGGGCAGCGAGATCCTGCAGGAGCTTTTTTTGGCGAACGCGCCGGCAGGTTGGCACGCGGTGATGCGTGAGCGGGTTAAGCAGAATCTGAGCGGTTTAAACGAGATCCGCGATCTGGATTTCAAGGTCAAAGCCTGGAAGGCCTCCCAGTGGTCTCACCGCTGGACATTAAGTTCATTGAGGATGTTCCAGGCTGGGGTCTTTCCACTCCTGCCGTTTTACGACAATCGCTTGGTTGACTTTTTTCTGCGAATACCCGGACAGTATGTGGCAAAGCGCCAACTGCAAATTGATTACCTCAAACACTACGCTCCTGACCTCGCGAAGGTGAAATGGCAGGTGTTTGACGCGAATTTGTACCAATATCAGGGAT
>LUZV01000288.1 GCA_001603765.1 Anaerolineales bacterium Chloro_02
CGGTGGGAAGCGCAAACGTCGGATACGATATCCCGAAGCCAGTGAAGAAATGAAGATTTCAACTCGACTCCACCGGGTTAAAAGCACAAATTGCGGCCGGCGCTAAGGAACTCGGGCGTCTTAGCCGCCCGACAGCTCCCCGCGCGGCACCGGCTTGGTGAAATTCTTATAAAAATCCACAATGAAAATGAAGTTCATGAACAACATGATCACCATGATGACGGTAACCGTCCACCCGGTGACCGGAGTCTTGGCGATGGAACCCGGCAGCACGACCACCAGGAACCAGAGCATGGCGGCCGTTACCGTCACCCACAAAAACCAGGCCGGGATGACGGCCACGCCGCTGAATTCCGATTTGAGCTTGGAAGCCACGTAGCAGGCGCCGGTCATGAGGGCGATGGAAGCGATCAACTGATTGGCGGCCCCGAAGGAAGGCCACAAAATGGTGAAGTTCTTGCTCCAGGCCAGGTAAATGCCGATGAACGCGGGGATGGTGGAAGCCACCCAGCGGTTGGTCAGCAGGTTGTACAGGCCCTCGGAGCTGTTCTTCAGGGGAGCCGCCATTTCCGAAATGCAGTAGCGCGCCAGGCGGTTGGTGGTATCCAGGGTGGTCATGGCGAAGGACGCAACCCACATCCCGGCAAGCACCTTCACGTAATCGGCGGGGATGAACCGCAGCCAAGTGGAGCCCACCATGTCGGCGTACGACTGCACGAAAAGGTTTGCCGCCGCCAGTTTCACGATGCCCGTGGTCTTGGTGAACATGGCCCCCCAGTTGGATGCATCCAGGGTGACCGGCACATTCATCGCCGCGCCGGCATGTTTTATGGCCGTGAAGCCGAAACCGGCGATGGATACCACCACCACCGTGGACAAAAACCCTTCGGCGAACATGGCGCCGTAGCCCACGAAAAGGCCGTCGGTTTCCTTGGTGAGCTGCTTGGACGTCGTACCGGAAGCCACCAGCGAGTGAAAACCGGACAACGACCCGCAGGCGATGATCAGAGGAATGGCGGGCCAGAAGGGAGTGGCCTTGCCGCCGGAAAGCACCGGAGCGAACGCACTGTAGGCGGGGATTTCAAAGCCCTTGAACGCGAATACGGCGGCTATCAGGCCCAGGACCAGCCCGGCGTAGAGCAGAAAGGAATTGAGATAGTCCCTGGGTTGCAACAGGACGTTTACCGGGATGGCGGATGCGATGATGATGTAGAAAAACATGATCACCATCCAGGTGTTGTAACTGAGGACTATGGGAAATATGACGCCCAGTTCGAGGGCCGACAATAACATGACGATGCCGATCACGGTAGCCAGTCCGAAGTTCATTTTCGTGCGGTAGAGCAGGACGCCGAGAATGAGGGCCGCTATTATTTTGAACACGTAGGAGGAACCGACCGCCGGAGTTTTGACATACAGCCCGCCGATAACGGCGGCAAAAGCGGCCACGATCAGGATCAGCAGGAAAAATACCAGCCAGTAGAAGGCTGTCCCGGTCCTTTTCCCCAACAGGTCGGAGGCCACGAATTGAATGGACTTGCCGTCGTAGCGAACCGAAGCCATCAGCGCCAGGTAATCATGCACCGCCCCCACGAAGATGTTGCCGAACCAAACCCAGAGCAGCCCCGGCAACCAGCCCCAGGCCATGGCCAAAGCCGGGCCGATGATGGGCGCCGCGCCGGCGATGGAGGCAAAGTGGTGCCCGAAAAGTATCTCCTTTCGCGCCGGCACATAATCTATGCCGTCGTAGAGACGCTTTGAGGGCGTGTCCTGCGAATCCGACACCTTGATGACGTCCTTTTCCAGCTTTTTGCCGTAGATGAAATATAGACCCAGGTAAAGCAAAACGCCGATGCAAATCATGAAAGCAGTCATAGGTCCCTCCCGACGAAGACAGAAAAGGTTATTGAAATAATTGATTATTATTACATTGCCCCCTGGGACCGGCAAAACACATGACACCCCATCCGCCTGGGGGCGCTTCAAGAAACCCTCCCGCTCTCATGGTTTTCATTCCGAATTCGGACTGAAGGCTTCGAGGTAGATCTTTGTTGGCTCTCGTTGCGAGATTATTGCGAAAATCGCATCCAGATCGATTTCAAAATGAAAACCACAGTATCGCCAGCATATAACAGGAACGACGAGTAGCTTCCCGCAGTTCGTTTCGACCAGTGCGCATTCCACAAGCTGCAACTTCGAGCCGTCGGAAGCGGTTGTCCTCGGCATGGCCGGAACAACCCGCATGACGCCGGACGACGCAACGGCTCGTTCAAAATCGGCGAAAGAAACTCATAGCTTCTATGATATTTTCTAGCACACCCGTCAAACTGCGTCAACACCAACTATCATTGAAACGCCTATCCGCGATATATATCAGTCGGGTCTTGAAAGCATGACCCGGAAAATCAATCGGAAGTAATA
>LUZV01000289.1 GCA_001603765.1 Anaerolineales bacterium Chloro_02
GGACGCCAGCTCAGGCGGTGCTGCACGGCGTGCTCGAGATCATGGGTTTCAAGCCGGATCTGGTTGTTTCGGGCATTAATTACGGCGAGAACTTGGCTTCCGGGATTACGGTCAGCGGTACAGTTGGGGCGGCGCTGGAGGCTGCATCAATGGGTTTTCCCGCGCTGGCGGTATCGCTGCAGACGCCCATGACTGAGCACTTTGATTTATCCGATCGGGTGGATTTCTCGGTAGCGGCTTGGTTTACCCGCTTCTTTGCTGAGAAACTTCTGCGGAAAGTGATGCCTTTCGATGTGGATGTGCTGAAGGTGGATGTGCCATCCGGCGCCGCCACCACAACCCCCTGGGTGGTCACGCGGCAATCGCGTCAGCGATATTTCTACGCCTTGCCCCGCGACCCATCTTTGCGGAATGAACCGCGCAGCATGGATTATGAAACCAGGGTGGAGCAGGAAAGCCTGGAAGAGGACGGGGATCTTAAGACGGTCATCGTAGATGGGAAGGTATCAGTTACGCCAATCAGCCTGGACCTCACCTCCCGGGTGGACAGGCACGACCTGCGCCGCTTGTTAGAAAGCTGAACTTAGCGCAACTTTGCGCTCCCGAAAAAATTGGAGCGGTGATAGGGCTCAAAAACCTGATTTATGACGGCTGAGCCTTAGATGTTGAACCGAATTTCGATAATATCGCCGTCTTCGATAATGTAATTTTTTCCTTCCACGCGCAAACGTCCTTTGGCGCGGGCTTCGGCGGTGCTGCCAAAGGTGAGCATATCCTGAAAAGACAAAATCTCCGCGCGGATGAAGCCCTTTTCCATGTCTGAATGGATCACGCCAGCAGCTTCACGCGCGTTGGCGCCTCTGCGTAGGGTCCAGGCGTGAACTTCCTTATCTCCAGCTGTAAAAAACGAGTGGACGCCCAATAAGTCATACGAGAGCTTAATCAGGCGCGACATGCTGGGTTCGGCGATTCCGTATTCCTCCAAAAAGATGGCGGCATCGGCAGGGTCAAGCGCGATGATGTCTGCTTCGAGCTTGGCAGGCAGGCTGACTGTTTGGGTATGGGGATGAGGGCTGGTGTAGCTGACTGGGGGCTGTTCTTCCGACTGATTAAAAACAATAATTTGCGGCTTGCGGCTTAAAAACCCAAAACTGGAGAGGATCTTATCCTCTTCAAAAGTAAAATCATAATGACGCAGGGGCAGCTCCTGATTGAGAACTGCCTGAAGCCGTTCGAATAGATCGATCTCCGCCTGAATCACATCCCGCGGACGGCTCACACCCCGGCGGTGCTCTTCCTTCAGACGCTCCAGGCGGCGCTCCACCATCACCAGATCGTTAAGGATAAATTCAGTATCCATGGTTTGGATATCCCGAATTGGATTGATATTGCCAGCCAAGTGCGGCACACTGGCGTTCTCAAATTGCCTCACGACATGCAAAAAGCCGTCCATCTGTGCCAATTGGTTGACCAACACACCCGGCAACCCCGCCCGTCCAGCGCTGCCGTCCAAGCCGGCAATGTCGGCGTAAGTTACTTTGGCGCGCACGATCTTTTTTGGATGATAGATCTCACAAAGCTGATCCACCCGCGGATCAGGCACGTCCACCACAGCCGTGTGAACCTCCATTTGTCCGGTAGACATATCCGCGGCGATATTCGCGCGGGTCAGGGCTTTATAGAGCGTGGTCTTGCCAGATTGGGGCAAACCGATAATTCCAAGTTGCATAGCGACTCCAAAAAGATAATAGTGGATTATACCGCAGCCAAAAATCCAACTGTGTCAGACTGTACCGGTTTTACCTTACTGGGGGTTACAAAAGATGACCCCATTGCCGCGTGTTACAATCGACTGAAGTTGAAAATAAACCTGGAGGAGATATGAACAGAAAATTAATCTTGATAGGAATGGTGCTGATGCTCAGCCTAAGCGCCTGCTCACTCCCAAGACTGGTAAAAAATGACCCCACCGCGACAGCTAAACCCGGTCAACCCACCAAGATGCCGATCGAAATCCTTCCATCTGAAAGTAAGGTGTTGATCCCTGGTGAACTGGCGGAAAATGTTAGCGTTGGCAAAAAACTTCTGGCAGAAACGTTTGATAAAGTGGGACGTTGGAACACCAGCGATGAGGCTGAATACGGCGCGGATGTGACCGATGGTGTTT
>LUZV01000290.1 GCA_001603765.1 Anaerolineales bacterium Chloro_02
TTTCGGTGCGCACTTGAATCAACTCACTGACTTTGCGCAGGTCGATTTTCTCTAATTCGCTAGGGTAATAGGGTAAAGCGATTTCGTGGAAGGCTTCGGGGCTGAGCGAACGGATATGCTCCCCGTTCAGCCAGCGCAGTTTGTCGATCGCGAACGCGGCATTGGCTTTGTTAATTCGGTCCATGTCGAACGCGGCGATCAGGTCATCCATCAGGAAGAATTCGCGCTCATCACCAGGGTTCCAGCCGAGCAGCGCGACATAGTTCACAATCGCCTGAGGCAGATATCCCATGCGCACCAGATCCTCAAATGAGGGGTCGCCTTTGCGCTTACTCATTTTCGCGCCGTCTTCGCGGATAATATGCGGAAGGTGGATGTATTCCGGATACTGCCAGCCAAACGCGGAGTAAAGCAGGTTGTATTTCGGCGTTGAGGAGAGATATTCCTGCCCGCGAATAACGTGGGTGACCTCCATCAGGTGATCATCAACCACGTTGGCAAAGTTATAGGTTGGGAATCCGTCCGACTTAAGCAGTACCTGGTCATCAAGCTGTTTATTATCAATTGAAATATGACCGTACACATGGTCATCAAAGCTGCTGATGCCTTCCAACGGGATGCGCTGCCGCACAACCGGCACGATGCCTTCCGCAAAGCGCGCTTCAACCTCCGCGGCGCTCAGATCCCGGCAGGGGTCGCGATACCCCTCCACGCGTTCGCTGGCAACTTCGGGCGCTGTCCGGTCTTCCTTGCCGCAAAAGCAGTAGTAAGCATGTCCGCTTTCGAGAAGCTGTTGTGCATATTTTTTATAGATTGATAAGCGTTCACTCTGCACGTAGGGGCCATATCCGCCGTCTTTATCCGGTCCTTCATCGTATGTGATGCCCGCCAGTGCCAGCCCGCGGTAGATAGCAGCTACTGCCTCAGGCACGTTGCGGTTTTGATCTGTGTCTTCAATGCGCAGGATAAATTTACCATTCGCCTTTCTCGCGATCAAAAAGGCATAAAGGGCGGTGCGGAGATTTCCGATGTGCATATAGCCCGTGGGACTGGGAGCGAAGCGAGTTCTGAACATTCTTGTTTCCTGTTGTGATAATTTCTGGGGTGAATCCTACCATAAAGAACACGTCTTTTTTGGAAAACCATAGATTTTGAAGAAGATCAAAAACGAAATGGCTTTTACCGTTCCGTGTCACCCAACCCCGTAGGGAATGGCCTTGTGCCATTC
>LUZV01000291.1 GCA_001603765.1 Anaerolineales bacterium Chloro_02
AAGAGTTCATCGCAACTTCATTGATAGTGGCCGACAGTTCCTGAAAGTCGGTTTCACTTCCCTGCATAACAGCGTTGACGTTTCTCATCTCTTCTTCGAAGCCCATGAACTGCTTCAAAGCGAGACCAAAAGGAGCGGCGATGGCTGCACCCCAGCCCATCATGGTTAGACCGGTCTGCTGAAGCTGCGATCCGACTTCTCGCAAACCTCGCGTCTGCAGCTTTTGCCGCCATAGACAACCTCTCCTTGAGCTTTGAATAGTTTGATTAAAGTGACAATGGGAGTCTCCCATCCCCAGGGGAGACTCCCCATTAACCACGCCGACTGTGCAAAGATCTTCCAGATCAGGATTTCGTAATCGTCTTCTGCTCCTTTTCGGAGCCTTCGGGAAAATCTTCCAGTTCACCCTTTGGAAAGGCCATCATTATTGAGTTTGTCAGGATTTTCATGAGATCCGCGAACTGGAAGAGACCGATGTTCTCTTTTGTGACTTCTAGCACTTCCCCTTTTTCTGGTCCGAAGTCCCATGAGTCTATAACAGCCTCCGCAAGGGAAAGCACAGCATCAAGTTCTTCCTCCGTTAGGTCGAGCCCACCGGCCTCAAGTTTCGGAGCGAGCTTCAGAGCCGGAGCCAATAAATAGACCTTAGACCCGGGAAGCGGTTTGAAGGTGACGTTGTACTCGTTGATCTTCACAGTCTTACGGTAGAAAGGCGTTATGATTTCATGCTTCATCGTTTACCTCCATCAGGAAATAGTCACACTCTCAATGCTCATCTTTATCGGGATCTCAACGGGTCCGGTAGCTCCGAGATTTACGGACGTTTCACTGGCCACCATTCCACTGCAAACGATTGTGACAGTAGTCTGGCTTGCAAGAGGATCACCATTCTCGTCATAGAACTGAGCGGAGAAAGCTGCTGAGAGCGTGAAGGGTGTATCTTCAGGAAGCCATTCCCCCACAAGCACATCGGCAAATGAGGACGATGGAGAAACGGTGACAGTTCCCTCGAAGACAAACGGCCCCTTGGAGAAATCCTGAGGATCGAGCGAAGCTCCGCGTATGGCGTTAACTTCTCTGCTGGCCGACACGTCAACCTTTATAACAGTATCGCTTGAGCCGGAGAACGAGATGGACGCATCAGACATGACGAAGAAGCCTTTCACGTACTCGACATCAGACGACGTTAGCGCGGTGATGCTGCCCATGCCCTTGCCGACAAAATCTACGGCATATGTGAGAGGATTTCTCTCATCGAAGGCGAGTCTAAGAGTCTTCACGACAGCGTCTTCGAGTTCTATATCGTGGAGCTGGACATCGAAGACATTGTCCTTGACCAATAGAGCAGCCAGAAGTGTGGCATCCGGTACATCTCCGGACCAGCTGCATTCGTAGTCGTGCGCATTGATTCTAGCCTTTGTTATATTTCCTATGCCGCTCCTCTGAAGTGTGCTGGTCTTGATGGCTGGTTTGGCGTCTGAGACCAGCCCACAATCGTATGTTGTTTCTCCTTTGATTATCCTTGCATATACATCAGCTCCGGTGAGAGCCATAATTCTTCACTCCTTCTACTGAATTCTGAACCTCAACCTGACCCCGACGGCCTTGACTTGGAAATCGGGGAGCTCAGAATAATCTAGGTAACTCTCGTCTTCGAAAGTGCACAGATAGTGTCTCGTGATCTCTCCGTCCTGAACAGGGAACCTCATAGACGCGAACTTCGCATGCATGAAT
>LUZV01000043.1 GCA_001603765.1 Anaerolineales bacterium Chloro_02
CAGCCTTTCAGCCGTATGGCTGCTCTCTGGCGGATGACCGATGGTCTGCCATCGTGTTTACACCCGAAATTATATCACATTTCGTTTGTACTCTTGCGCAACCACTAATCGTGGATCCAAGGCGGGACAATGTGCACGAAAAGCTTTAAGGAAACGAGAACGATTTTGAAAATATAAGTATTATGGACTTGTCTTTACGTCGTAAGAGTTACGATCAGCAGATATTAATTCTTGGTAAGGGTTGATTGAACGATGGCGGATTGGAAGTATAACGAAGTCACTTTAAGACAATGGATGTAGTACTTCCAATCTCACCCAACAACAATTACACTTGCTGTCGAACTTTTAGGATATCTTTCTTACTGGCAGCATTTCGATATACCCGCGCCAGCCTTCAGGCGAAAGCTGCATGCGCGGAGCAAGTTCTGGAGCCCATTCATAGCCGTAGACTTCCGGGTTGAAGCGTTTGATCTGCTGCATACATAAACCGACAGCTTCCTCGAAGACCGCATCATTATATGGCTCGCCCTGAAAGACCATCATCTGGCACGCAGGAAGTTCCATGACCTCAAATCCCTCAGGGACATCGCCACGGAAGTCTTCAGGAACCTCAACCCCGTGCGCGTATATGCCAGTACCAGCGGGGCGCATGTTTTCCGGCAGCCAGACGCCTACCGGCTCGTATAAAGCTTCTTTGATCTCAGTCAGAACATCCCAGGCTGCCGAGCCGTTATGTTCGCCGCAGCCGATTTCGCCACAGTAGTCAAAGTAATTGTCGGCTGCTTTCCCGCGCATGAGGATAAG
This sequence comes from Anaerolineales bacterium Chloro_02, assembly GCA_001603765.1. GTDB lineage: Bacteria > Chloroflexota > Anaerolineae > Anaerolineales > Anaerolineaceae > Mesolinea. The sequence continues at coordinate 805 of LUZV01000043.1, forward strand.
CTTACGCTGCGGGCGGTCGACGATTTGGGTGAAGATGACCGATGTTTTATTCATATACAATTCCTCCAGAAAGGTGTTTGACCGATCGAGATAGCTGGTTGGGATCAGCCATCCCTCGGGTGTAGGGTGGGTAGCGTATTTTTTTGGGGAAATACCAAACCCGTTGGTGAAGGCACGCGTAAAGCCTTCGTGCGTATCGAAGACGAAATCCAGCGCTACATCGAGCACTTTGTGCTTTCCCGATCGTAGAGCGCGGGCGGATGCGGTGAGCCTTTGCTGACGGATATATTCGAAGGGTGTCAATCCGGTTTCGGCTTTGAAAACCCGGGCAGCATGGTACTGCGAGTAGCCAGCAACTTTTGCCACGTCGCTAGCTGTGATCGACTCATGCAGATGCTCGGATATGAACTTCTTCATCCGCTCCGCCGCTGCCAGACCTTCGTTTTTATTTCCGCTGATCATCCTTTCGCCTTTCTGATGGGAATTATAAGAACAATTCTAAAAGATTTCTTGACGTGGAGTGCGGAGTTTCGTGTTTGGCGCTTTAAGTATCTGTTTTAAATGTCCGTGGTCGGAATGAAAGAGGAAGGTTGTCATTGATTATTCCATTGAATAACTGGGTGTGAGATGTAGTGATTTCTAGCGATAGTGTAGCGGCTATCAATTACGCTGCTTGATAACAAAAAAGGGGTTAATATTTTGAAACGAAACGGAAGACACTATCCCGAGCGATGAAAATGCCCTGCTCGAGGATGTAAACCCCTGGCTGACACGAACCACTTGAGATTTGCGCTTGGATTGCACTAATAATCGCGTCGTCATCCGGGTTGGCAGAATGAATCGTCAGCGCGCAGTGCTGAGCCAAAGGGAAAGTTGGGGCGGTTTTGGTGATGAGCTGGATGACTGAGGGGAGCGCAGCCATACGCGGCAGATGCAGCGGGTCGAAATTTGCTGAAAAAGAGGGCGAAGCGTAAGCCGGCTGATATTCATAACCCGCCTCGAAAATCGCGCGGACTGGTTTGCCTTCGGGGTCGGCGTATGTGGTCAGAAGCTGCCAACCTTTATCGGTCGCGGGGGCGATGCCGTATGGCAAGGCGACGTAATTGCTGATGAGCGCGGCGTATTCCGGATGCCCAGCCATCGCCAGGTAATCCCTGAGCGCGGCGTCATTCTTTGCCAGCTGCGGTTGGATTTGCGCGTCCGCGAGCTGATTCAAATGAGGATGCTGGTAGGTGTGGTTGTAGGGGTAGACGTGATGCTCGATGCCCCAGACGATCGTCTGCGCCAACGCTTGTTCCCAGCCTTCCGCCACATACCACCAGGTTCCGGTGAACAGATTTCCGTAGTACTTGTCGCCAAAGTTAGCAAACATCCCAAGCTCAAAACCGAAGTCGGGATGATCTTGCGAGAACTGATAAATTGCCCCTACGGCGCTATAGCGCGACACATCTCCTTGTTCATCCAGAGCCAAGATATTCAACCATCCCCGAGGTTCGATCACTCAGATTGGGCGTAAAACGGTGATAGTTCAGGATGGGAATGATCGGGTCAGCCGCCCAAACAGTCGCGTGGAGCGTTAGCGGGACGGCTGTTGGGGTTGGAGATGGAGCCGGAGTGGGGGTTGCGGAAGGTTGGGCTTGGGTACTTGTGGATGAAGGAGCGGCGGTTGGAAAAACAACCGGCAGTGTTGGGGCGGAAGGCGTCTGACAGGAAGTCAGCGCCAGGATCAGGCAAACGAGGAGGGAGGCTTTTATCGGAGAGCGCACGGCAACCTTGCATCAAAATGAATGTCAGGATTCTATCATCAGAGCAGGGAAAAATATAAGGATTAGAACCGTCAAAAATGGTGGAGGGAGGGCTTCTGAAGTATACTATCGGTGGGGCTGACAGCAGCGTAAACCTCGGAGCTTCCCTTGCTGGCGGCTATTATTTTATTGATCAACTGCCGAGGAGAAAAGGAAAAATATGCATAACATCCGAAAGATTTCTGACGACCTTTATTACATCGGCGCGAACGACCGCCGGATAACTCGATTTGAAAACCAACATCCAGTGCCGAATGGGATGTCTTACAACTCCTTTTTACTGCTGGACGAAAAAACCGTGCTTTTTGAGACTGTTGACAAAGCTGTTGGCGAGCTCTTCCTCGAAAACCTGGCGGCAGCACTTGGCGACCGAAAACTGGACTATATTATTGTTCAGCATGTTGAGCCAGACCACGCCGCGCTGATCCCACGCATTCTTGAGCTTCACCCTGATATTAAGGTGGTCGCGACCCAAAAAACATTTACGATGATCGGGCAATTCTTTGGGCTGGACTTGGGCGATCGGGCTGTGGTGGTGAAGGAGGACGACCGCCTCAACATTGGCAAGCATACGCTGCGGTTCTTGATGGCTCCAATGGTGCACTGGCCTGAAGTCATGGTCACCTATGACGAAACAGGCAAGCGGCTCTTCTCGGCTGACGCGTTTGGCACATTTGGCGCGATTAACGGCGACCTCTACGCTGATGAATACGATGTGGATTTTGATCTGCTGCCGGAAGCGCGGCGTTATTACACGAACATCGTCGGCAAATATGGTCGCCAGGTTTTGGCGCTGCTGGATAAAGTTGCCAAACTCGAGCTCGAGATGGTTCTGCCGCTGCATGGTCCGCTGTTGAGAAAAGACCTGCATTATTACATTGATAAATACTCCAAATGGGCGTCCTACACCCCCGAAGAAAAGGGGATCGTTATCGCCTACGCTTCTGTTTACGGCAACACTGAGAAGGCGGCGGAATTACTTGCGGCAAAATTAGCTGACCTTGGCGAAAAGAATATCCGCGTTTTTGACGTTTCAGCCTGGCATTTCTCTTACATTGTGAGCGAATGTTTCAAATATGACCGGTTGGTTTTTGCGTCGGTGACGTTTAATATGGAAATCTACCCGGCGATGGAAACGCTGCTTTTGGAGCTTCGGGCGCATAATATGCAGAATCGGGATGTCGCCGTGATCGAGAATGGCTCCTGGGCGCCGCAAAGCGGCAAGAAGATCCGCGAGCTTCTGGCAGAGATGAAGGATATGCGCGTGATCGACAGCGAGATCTCGATCCGCTCTGCGATGACGCACAGCGACGAAGCCGCGCTTGGGGACCTGGCGAAAGCGCTCGCTGCCAAGTAATGAAAAATATCTGGGTGGGTTGCCCTCAACCCACCCAGATTTGTGTCTTTTTTCCCAACCGGTGATTTGAGTCGCTAAATTCAAATTTTGGCGCCGTTGAAGGTGTTATACTCGTTCACCGGAGGCGTTATGGACATTAAGACTATCGTTGAAAGACAGCGGGAGTACTTCCTTAGCGGCGCGACAAGGAGCTATGAATTTAGGTTGGACGCGCTGAAGAGGCTCCGACAGGCTATCCGCGACCACGAAAAGCAGATTTCCGACGCGCTGCAGGAAGATCTCAACAAACATCCTTTTGAATCCTACATGGCTGAAATCGGCTTGGTGTTGGAAGAGGCGCGCTACCACATCCGCCAGTTGCGCGGTTGGATGAAAGATAAACGCGTGCCAACCCCCCTGGCGCAATTTCACGCGGTCAGTTTTATCTCCCCGGAGCCTTATGGCGTGGCGCTGATTATGTCTCCGTGGAACTATCCCATCTTGCTTTGCTTTGACCCGCTGATTGGGGCGATCTCTGCCGGCAACTGCGCCGTGATTAAACCCAGCGCTTACACCCCTGCTACCAGCCAGGTTATCGAGGATGTTATCCAGGCGACCTTTCCGGCGGAGTATATCGCCGTAGTGCAAGGCGGTCGGCAGGAAAACGCCGCCTTGTTGGAGCAAAAGTTCGACAATATCTTCTTCACCGGTTCAGAGGCGGTTGGCAAGGTGGTAATGGAGGCTGCCGCAAAACACCTGACCCCGGTCACACTTGAGCTGGGCGGCAAAAGCCCCGCGATTGTGGATGCCAGCGCTGATTTGAAGCTGGCTGCCAAGCGCATCGCCTTTGGCAAGCTGCTCAATGGCGGGCAGACATGCGTAGCACCGGATTATGTTTTGGTGGAGGAAAGCGCGCGCGACCAGCTCATCCAGCATTTCCGCGAAGTCCTGGCAGAGAAATTCCCCAATGGAGACTATGCTGATCATGTTCGCATCGTGAATGAGCGCCATTTTGAGGAGAAGAAGGCGCTTTTGGTGGGGCAAACTATCGCGCTGGGAGGCAGCGTTGATGAGGAGGCTCATACGATTGAGCCAACCGTTCTGATTGATGTTGATCCTGAGTCGGCTGTGATGCAGGAGGAAATATTCGGCCCGATTCTGCCGGTGCTGACCTGGAAAAAGCTTGATGATGCTATCAGTTTTGTGCGCGGACGACCGAAGCCGCTGGCGCTCTATTTGTTTACAAGTCAGAGAGAGGTTGAACGCAGAGTCCTGGATAACTGTTCGTTTGGAGGCGGGTGCGTCAACGACACGGTCATTCATCTTGCTACCACCGAGATGGGCTTTGGCGGAGTTGGGCAGTCGGGAATGGGGAGTTATCACGGTAAACGCAGTTTCGACACCTTCACGCATTATCGCAGCATCGTGCGCAAATCTACCTGGCTGGATTTGCCATTCCGCTATTTCCCTTACACCGACAGGAAGTTATGGCTGATCCGGAAATTCCTGAAATAGGCGCCTAACCCAGCTTTAAGTCTGACGCGACTTTTTGATTGACCGGGAGGTTTCTTTTGACAAAGCCTTGAAAAGCTTGCGCAATTTGATATGCTTTTCGTCATTATTGTCGTTTCGATTTCCTGGAGGAAATGTGCAAAAAAGCGCCTTTTTTACCCTGACCATTACAACCATACTGCTGGCGCTGGTGTTATCCGGCTGTCTGGCTTCCACGGCTGAGCAGCCAACTGAGGATGTAAGCTTGCCGACCAGATCTGCCGCGGCGACAGCACAGGCGGAAGTGAATTTACTGCAAAATGAAGCTTACGCGTTGGAAGAGGATTTGGACGCGAATTTTTCGGAGCACTACACAGGTATGCTCGTGGAGAGTTATCCGCAAACAAGAGTGGTTGTTTATCTGACTGGCGCTAATAAGGAAGCGCTTGCGCCGTTTGTGAAAGACCTCAAGTTGTTTGAGCTCATAGAGGTAAAAGAAGAAGCCCTTTCGCGCCGCGCGCTGAGGAAAACCCGCGAGGCGTTGAAGCTTGAAATGGATAAGGCGGGCATGACTTATACCACAGGTATCAAAATGGAACCCGCCAGGCTGCAGGTTTACGTGCTTAATCTGGCTGAAGCTCAGGAAAAACTCAAGTCGGCAGGAATTACCGTCCCAGAGCATGTGGAGCTGATTGAAGTGAGCTATTTACCTCAAGGCGGCTGAGACACTTAAACTTCGCCCTGCCGGCGGCAGAGCAAACCCCTAAAACAAGGCTCAAAACGAGCCTTGTTTTTGATTCGGGCATCAATTTCCGCTAAAGCGTTGCCTCTGACTCTTCAGGTAAAACGAGCAGGTAAATGTGGCAAATTGACCAGGTATGATCAGAAAACAACCATTCATCGAAAAACACAAGACAATTACAATAGTATTCCTTATACTCTGATCATCAGGAAAGGAGTTAGCCAGTGAAAGTTGAAGTGAAGATCGAAAGCGCTTTTCAGGAACCGAAAGTCATCATTTTGACCGATCGCATGACGGATGAGGTTAATGAGATCGTTCGAAAGTTGACAGAAAACGTTCCGCAGATGATTGCGGGTTTTCAGGATGAGATTTTGAAGGTTCTGGACCAGGGGGAGATTATCAGGGTCTATGCCCGGAACGGAAAAGTCTTCGCCAGCACCAATGACGGAGAGTATAGCCTGCGCGCGAGGCTGTATGAGTTGGAAGAAAGGCTGGATAGGAATAGCTTTGTGCGTATTTCGAATTCTGAAATCATAAATCTGCGCAAGGTAAAAGCGTTCGACCTCAACCTGGCAGGTACGATCCTGGTGTCACTGCTGGACGGCACGGTTACATACGTGTCGAGGCGCTATGTGTCTAAGATCAAACAAGTGTTAGGAGTATAGGAAAGAGGAAAAATGAAAAAGAAAATGGTTCTGCGCGGACTTTTAGGCGCGCCGCTGGGTTTAGCGGTTGGGTATCTGATTTCAATTGGCGTTTCCTTAATTGCAGGGAACGGAAAATATCTCGCGGTTGCCCCGGCATTGGCGCAGACCTTTGGCGGTGAGCTGAACGCGGTGATTGTTCAGGCGGTAATCATGGCAGTGTATGGAATGATTTGGGCTGGTTCTTCGGTAATCTGGGAAATGGACGACTGGAGCATCTTGCGCCAAACCGCTACTCACCTTCTGATTACATCAGCGGCAACCTTCCCGACTGCTTACCTGATGCGTTGGATGGACCACAGTTTGGGCGGGATATTGCTTTACTTTGGGTTTTTCTTTGGGATCTACCTGGTGATCTGGCTGTCGCTGTATTCTGCCATGAAAAAAAGGATTGAGCAGCTTAATGCCAAGGTGAAGGAAAAAGATGGAAAAAGCCATTAACTGGGCTTGTTGAGGGACGAAGCCGGGAGACAGATGCCTCCCGGTTTTTAATTTAGGCACGGATCAGCTAATTTTGCGGGAGACGACAAAGGGGGATAAACAGAGGGCTCGCGTCTTTGTCAGGATGAATCCTCACCCCCGCTGCGCGGGACACGCCAGTATGGGAAAGCAAAAACAGCCGCGAGGCTGTTTTTTTGTGGACCCAGAGAGATTCGAACTCTCGACCTTCTCAATGCCATTGAGACGCGCTCCCAACTGCGCTATGGGCCCATGATACTTTATGAGGGCTTATCTGCTATGATCTTTCCGGTTTAGCGGAAGACAATCGCCAACAGACCTCGCTATTTGAATGGACCTGGAGGGATTCGAACCCTCGACCTCTTCAGTGCGATTGAAGCGCGCTCCCAACTGCGCTACAGGCCCGTACTCCGTCCAGATTTCAAGACTCATTATTCTAACGGGTTGGGGTGTGTCTGTCAAGCATTTTTGGCGTCTTGGTGATTAATTTATATATACACTCATTATAAATCTCCCCGGGAAACAAAGAGCTGAGAATTTTCAGTCAACCGAATAATTCTTCGCTCTCAAAGGTTAGCTCGGGATTTCTATTCTTTTTACACTTACGGGCGTCAGTCCCTGTTGTGGGCGAGGTCAGAAAAAACGGGGGCTATCCTTGGAGTGTATAAAAAAGCCAGTCTCTTATTGACTGGCTTTTAGCTAATACGGACTTGGTTATCAAGCGCCGGTGTTGGTGACAGAGGTGGTCTTCTTCTTGTCATCTTTTGCTTTGCGCTTTTCTTTGATGGTCAGTTTGGGTTTTTTACGTTCTTCTTTTCCGGCTTTATCTTTGCTTGCCATAATGTACCTCCATTAAAAATGCGATTGCCCCTCTATTATAGCCGATATGGTCACGGTTTGTACCAAAAATATTGAACTTTGTCACTTCTTATCACGGTGGTCGAATCTCACTTCGTAGAGACTTATCACCTGATCGTGTTTTAATGGTATATAGAGTAAGGTCTTAATCCCTGGAGGTATGAGATGGCGAAGAAAAGCTCTTTTTCAAACGGAAACAAACCAAAGGTTGCTCAGACGAGCCGAACAGTGTCAGACGCGGTTGTTTATTCTTGCTACCTTGCCAGCGCCGCGATTCTGGTGATTGCAGGAATTGAGGCTGTTAAGCAGTTCAAATTGGGCAACCTATGGGGTGGGGTTGTCTATGTTATCCTGGCAGTAGTTGGTGTGTTGTTCTCGGTTTTTATCACATACTGGAATCGCCGCAACAAGGAACAATTGAGCGACAAGAAAAATTGAGTCTGATCAAACGTGGTGCCGCGGCGGATTTTGGAGAGTGGTTTTGCACGTCGAAGGCGTGATTTCTCAGCTGGTAAGTAGATCGCTCATTTAAGACGGTCATTTATTAAAAATCTAATCAGGAATAGACCCCGAATTATTTTGACCTTGCGACGTTGTTGACCAGGTTCTTGCTCATATTGTGGGTGTATTTTTGGTAATCTGAATTTATCAAAGCCGTAAAGAGGATATCTATCAGGTTAAGAGTGGAGATCCGGCTGGACATGCCGCCCAGGCGATTCCACGATTCAGTTGAGTCAACAAATAGTTGATATGTGCACAAAGCAGTAAGATCGTTTTGCTTTACAGAGGTAAGTGAAACCGAAGCTGTGCCAGCCTTGGTTAATTCCATTGCTACCTCAAGCATCTCAGTGGTTGACCCGGTATAAGAGATGATAAAGGCTAATGTTTCGTCCGTGTAGGCTTTGGCGTTAAGCATCATTGAAACGCGGTCACCTTCAGCGCTGCTGGGGATCCCCAGGCGCATACACTTGATTTTGGCATCCAATGCCACCACATGAGACGGACCCATGCCGTAAAAGTCGATTCGCTTTGCCTGCGCCATAGCGGCAACAACCGCAGCAATGTTTTCCGGGGTATTCGTGCTGATGGTGTCCAGTATGGACTTGGCGTTCTGGTTAGCAACCTTGTTCACGATGTCGCTCAGTGAGTCATACCG
>LUZV01000044.1 GCA_001603765.1 Anaerolineales bacterium Chloro_02
CTCCAGTCCGTGGGGATCGACGAAGAAATGCGCACCGCCTACCTCGACTACGCCATGAGCGTGATCGTTGCCCGCGCCATCCCCGACGTGCGCGACGGTCTCAAGCCTGTGCATCGGCGCATCCTTTATGCCATGCAGGATATGGGCATTCGCGCCAACACCCCGTACAAGAAATCGGCTCGTATCGTTGGTGAAGTGCTCGGCAAGTATCACCCCCACGGCGACTCCGCGGTTTATGACGCGATGGCTCGTATGGCTCAGGATTTCTCAATGCGCTATCCGCTTGTGGACGGTCAGGGCAACTTTGGCTCGATCGATGGCGATTCTCCGGCAGCCATGCGCTATACCGAAGCCCGCCTGGCAAAAATCGCCGATGAACTTCTTTCGGATTTGGATAAGGACACTGTCGACTTTTTGGATAATTTTGACGGCTCACTTAAAGAGCCCGAAGTTCTTCCGGCGCGCACTCCGAACCTGCTGATGAACGGCTCCAACGGCATCGCGGTCGGCATGGCAACCAACATCCCGCCCCACAACCTGCGCGAGCTGGTCGCCGCCCTTAATTTGCTCATCGACCGCTTCGATGAGCTTGATGAAGTTAGCGTTGAAGACCTTATGCAGCACGTGATCGGTCCGGACTTCCCTACCGGCGGGATAATCGTCGGCAGCGAAGGTATCCGCCAGGCATACAGCACCGGGCGCGGGCATCTTACCATGCGCGGCTCTGCCACCATCGAAGAAATTCGCGACGGTCGATTCGCGATCATTATCCATGAAATCCCTTATCAGCTCAACAAAACCAGCCTGATCGAGCGCATTGCCGCCCTGGTACGCGAAGGGCGCCTTGATTCGATCTCGGACATGCGCGACGAATCCGACCGCAACGGCATGCGCATTGTGATTGAGCTCAAACGCGCCACTCAACCCAAACGCGTTCTCAACCAACTCTACAAATTTACGCCGCTTCAGTCCACTTTTGGCGTGCAATTGCTGGCTCTGGTGGATTCCGAGCCGCGCATGCTCACGCTGAAGCGAGCGCTCACCCACTACCTTGAGCACCGCCAGGTCGTTATAACTCGCCGCACGCTCTTCGAACTCGACAAAGCCAAGAAGCGCGCACATATTCTGGATGGGCTGCTAATTGCTATCGCCAATCTTGACGCGGTCATTAGAACCATCCGTGAATCGAAGGACGCTGACGTTGCCAAAACGAATTTGATGACCCGCTTCAACCTGACCGAAATCCAGGCTCAGGCGATCCTGGACATGCAGTTGCGGCGCCTGGCAGCGCTTGAACGGCAGAAAATTGAAGATGAATATAAGGCGCTGCTCGAGACAATCGCCCATCTTGAAGACATCCTCGCGAATCCGCATAAGATCCTTGAAATTATCCGAACCGATCTGAACGAAGTCGCTGAAAAATACGGCAACCCGCGCCGCACACACATCGCTCCGGACCTCGAAATGGACCTTTCGGACGAATCGCTCGTGCAGGACGAACCCGTCTTCGTCTCGATCACCGATCGGGGATACATCAAGCGCGTCTCAGACCAAGCTTACCATTCCCAAGGGCGCGGCGGACGCGGTGTGATTGGTCAGAGTATGCGCGGAGAAGACGCCGTAACTTTCTTTGTGCGCGCGACTACCCTGAGCACCATGCTCTTTTTCACCAATAAAGGCAAGGTCTATTCCGAACGGGTGTTTGAACTGCCCGAAGAAGCCCGCCAGGGGCGAGGCATTCCCCTGGTAAACATCCTCAACCTTGAGCCGGATGAAGCGATCACAGCGCTGCTGCCTGTGGAGAACTTCCGCGACGCAAAATTCTGCGCCCTCGCGACCAAACTCGGGCGCATTAAGCGTGTGCCAATGTCGGATTTCGAAAACGTCCGACCGTCAGGTTTGATTGCCATCCGCCTGAATGAGGACGACGAGCTCGGTTGGGTTCGTATGACCAGCGGTCAGGATGACCTTCTGCTTGTTACCCGAAAAGGTAAAGCTTTGCGCTTCCACGAGAAGCAAGTCCGCCCCACCGGACGCACAACCATGGGTGTTACCGGCATCAGCTTGCGTGGGGATGACCGCGTGGCGGCGTTGGAAGTCGCTGAACCCGACGGGTATCTCTTTGTGCTGACCGAGAAGGGTCAGGGCAAACGCACCGTGTTGGATGAATACATCCCCAAGACGCGCGGCACCCTCGGCGTGACCACCATCAACCAGGATGTTCGAGAGATGATCGGGGATGTTGCCGAAGCCCGGGTCGTATTGGATGGCGAAGAAGTGACGATGATTTCGCGCGGTGGGATTGTGCTGCGCACCAAGGTCTCGGAGATTTCGATCCAGGGTCGCTCCACCCAGGGCGTTAAAGTGATGGTATTAGGAGAAGGCGACAGCCTCGCTGCGGTTGCCCGCATCTCCCGCGAAGAGGTTGAGCTCTCCGAGCAGGTCCGCGCCGCTTCAGTTGCCGCTGGCGAAAGCGCTCCGCGCCGCGCCAAGCGCTCATCCGCGCCGAAAGACAGCGATCTTGAGGTTGAAACTGAGCCTGAAGCAATAGAGGACGAAAATGATTATCCGCTGGACGCGGAAGAGGACGAAGAAGGCGAAGGCAACACCTCAGCCGACTGAAGGCTGAAACGCTGACCGTCCGCATCCTCCAAGCAGAGTGAACCATCCGTTAGGATCCCCAAAAGGCGAAACTCCCCCGTTTCGCCTTTATGATTCCGGATGTTTCTCAACTCACCCCTGAACGCCAGGTGTTCATTCCATTCCCGGGTAAAGTCCTCTTCAACCAGCAGGCTCCTCAGGGCGTTCATCTCCCCCAAAACGCGCCACAACCAGTTTTCGGCATTAACCTTGACGCTTGTTTCCGTAAACACATCACTGGCAGGGAAGTTCATCGCCGAGCTTGTATCGAACGCGCCTGGCAGAAGATTAATCCCCACACCAACCACTACCGAGCCGGCAGCCCCAGCCTGCACGTCCGCCTCTGCTAACACTCCGCAAATCTTTCGCCCATTCAACAGCACATCATTAGGCCACTTCACCAGCGCTTCAACACCCGCCAGGCTTTTTAGCGCCCGCGCGACCGCCAACGCCCCCAAAGCTGTGAAGCGACCCAGCACGGCATACTCTTCTGGTTTCAGTCTGAACAAGACTGAGAAAGTCAGCGAGCTTTGCGGCTGGCTTTCCCAGGCGCGATTCTTTTGACCACGCCCTTTGGTCTGGCGCAGCGCCCAAATGACCAGTCCGTCATCCGCGCCTTTTTTGGCAGCTTCCGCCGCGTAATCGTTGGAGGAAGTGATTTCTTCCAGCTGAACTATGCGGAAGTCCATAAAATTAGCTGACTTTGTGTTTTTATGGGTATAACGAAGCAGATTCTTGCCCCCTGATGATAGCTCTCATCTACCCAAATTCTGCCGCCGTGCGCGTTGACAATCGCCTGGCAGAGATACAACCCCAAGCCTGTCCCCTTGGTGGTTCTGGCCGCGCCGTCCGAGCGGTAAAAGCGGTCGAAAACATGCGGTGTGTCGATTGGGTCGAAACCCTTGCCCTGATCCGTGACGCAAACCTGAACGTTTTCGCCCACCTTTTTCGCGTCGATCGTGACGGTTCCGCCCTCAGAGTATTTGATGGCATTGGTGATCAGATTCGAAAGCAGCTGGGTCAGCCTTACTTCATCACCATTAATGACTGGAAAGTCATCTGAAATATTCGCTACAAGCTGATGTTTTTGGCTTTGCAGCGCGAACTTCTTTGTAAGATCGTTGATCAACGCCGCAAGGTCAACTTCGCTCTTTCGCAGGGCAACCCCGCCCGCCTGAAGCTTTGTCGCGTCCAACAGATCTTCCACCATCGCGGTCAGATGATCTGCTTCCTCTTCAATTACTTTCAAGCTTTCCTGCACTGTATCTTTATCCCAATCCACATCATCCCGGCGGAGGGTGCTGGCATAGCCCTTAATCAGCGCGATTGGGGTTTTGAGCTCGTGGCTGATAACCGAAACGAAGTTGGCTTTCAGCTCTTCCGCTTCCCTGAAGCGGGTAATGTCTCGCACCGAAGCGATAATATTCAGCAGTTCCCCATCGCCAGAATACAAAGGCGCGTAAGTGATCTCAACCGGGATCGGGTCGAGCGGGCTGTTGCGCAGCATATCCCCTTCAAGGAAAAAGTCATTCGCCGGTCGCCAGCCCAATTGGGGTATCACCGTCTCATCCAGCGGAATGCCTTTTGGAGGTCTCGCCCAGCGCACGATCTGATTGAAAGGCTTGTTATTCAAATCACCGGCGGGAGCATTGACCAGGCGTTCAAAAGCGCGATTGACCTGCTGGACGGTCAGATCCGGCTTCAGGATCAGAATCCCATCCGCGACGGAGCTCAGCAACGCTGCCATGCGCAGCCCCTGTTGCGCGACCTGAGTGTAGAGCCTGGCGTTGCGCACCGCGATTGCCGCCTGGTCGGCGAAACTATTAAGGATTGAATAGTCGTTGGCTGAAAAACTGGCGCGGTAATTGCGGAACACAAAAATTTGCCCGATCGCGCTTTTCTGCATCATCATCGAAATGCCCACGCCGCTGATCATGCCCATGCTGATATCGCTCAACATGCGGTTAATCTCGGAGATGCGCGCTTCGGCAGGCTCGTCGCTGGTATTCAGGCTCTTTAGCCAATTTTCGATGTAATTTAACAACGCGGGTGGAATACCCTGATTGATCGCGATGTGCCAATCACCGGCTTCACCAGCCAAGGCGATAAAACCGGCATGCCCGCCGAGCATCTCAATCGCGATGTCCAAAATTCGGCTTAGCAGCAAGTTGAGGTTGAGCTCTTCAGTTAATGCGCGGGAGATTTCGAGCAAATATTCCCGCTGACGGACGCGATGATCTGGCAACATAGGCTAATTGTATCCCAGCTCAGCTCCGCATGGGTTCAAAACGTGGATAAAGGTGGCGGGAGTCTTTCTAATGGGTTAAGTCGTTATAGGTCAAGAATTAAAAATAGCCCGGTTTGAACCCGGGCTATCTGAAAGAGATAAGATTACTTAAAGTTTAGGACAAATGTGTGCTCGCCATTGGCTTCGGAGATCTCTTCAAAACCCAGGTTTTCATACATTTTTGGCACGCCGTGATACTGACGCTCTGGATGAGTGCTCCATGTGAACGGTCTGCCAATGATGCGGTCAAACCCTTGCCTGCGGCTTTCTTCCACGGCCTCTGCCAGCATCCTACTCGCAAGCCCCTTGCCGCGGTAATCAGGATGGATCACAAAGCAAACAACCATGGCGCTGCGCCCAGGGAATTGATGCAATTCTTCATCATCCTTAAGCAAGGCATACTGGTTTACATCGTTTACGTTCAGCCAGCCCACCATTTGCTCGCCATCCATTGCGACAAGCCCGCGCATCAATCCGCTTTTTATGTTCTCCTCAGCCTGCAATCTGTTTTGTTCAGCGGTACGTTGGCGCCATGCGGCAGTGCTGCAATTGATATGGTAGTACTGACAATAACAAAAATGCCAGTGTTCAGCATGACTAAAATCCAACCCATCCAAATAGTTGGTGAAAATCTGCGCCATATCTGGGCTCAGTGGCTTTATCTGTATCTGATCCATTAAACCTCCGCTTCCTAAATAATACAAATCTTATCAGAAAGGTGTAGTTTTTCAACCCGTGTTCCCGCGGACGATTTCCTAAATCCGGTTAACAAAGCGACCAATCCTCAGCAGCGCTTCTTCGAGCTTTTCATAGGACGTGGCGTAAGAAACCCGCGCGAAGCCGATCCCGGAGTCGCCAAAGGAGTTGCCCGGAACAATCGCGACGTGTTCTTCTTTCAGTAAGCGGTTACAAAACTCGTCGTCGCTCAGCCCTGTGGATCGCAGATCAGGGAAGGCATAAAAAGCGCCCTTGGGCTCAAAAGTGCTCAGTCCAATCGAGTTTAAGCCGTTGACGACAAGTTTGCGCCGGCGGTCATACTCGCGGAGCATTTCCTGAACATACGGCTCACCAACCATCAACGCCGTTAACGCCGCGTATTGTGAAACGGTTGGGGCTGACATAATTGAATACTGATGCACCCGCACCATGCCGCCGATAATTTCCTTTGGTCCAGCGGCATATCCAATGCGCCACCCGGTCATAGCGTAGGCTTTCGAGAATCCGCCCATCAGGATGGTGCGCTCCTGCATTCCAGGCAGGCTGGCAAAACAAACGTGTTCGGTGCCGTAAACCAAGCGGTCATAAATTTCATCAGAGATGACCATCAGATCATGTTTCTTGACCAATTCAGCCAGCTTCATTAAAAATTCCCGCGGGTAGACCGCGCCGGTGGGGTTGCTGGGGCTGCCGATGAAAATCGCGCGCGTCCTGGGGGTGATGGCAGCTTCGATATTTTCAATCCGCGGGACGAATTGATCCTCCACATAAGTTGCCACCTCCACTGGCACACCTCCCGCCAGGGCTACCTCCGCCTGATAGGATACAAAGCAAGGCGTGGGGATAATGACCTCATCGTCCGGGTCAAGAGTTGCGGCAAACACCAAATAGAGCGCCTCTGAAACGCCAACTGTAACCACAATTTCAGACTGGGCGAAATACTCCACCTGGTAAAGACGTTTTAAATGATCGCTGATTGCCTGCCGAAGCACTAAAAGCCCATGATTAGAGGTGTAGTGAGTTTCACCCCGTCTGAGGGCTTCAATCCCCGCGTTGATGATGGGTTCTGGCGTGTCAAAGTCGGGCTCGCCGATCCCCAAAGAAATGACATCCTTCATTGTTGCCGCTATTTCAAAGAACATGCGGATGCCGGACGGCTTCAACATTACGACCTTTTCTGATAATCTGATTGACATGCACTCTCCTTTTTCTACAGTCTGTTGGTGTTACCAGTTTGCCCAGGAATTGTCTCCCAGGTTAAATTTTCCGATCAAACCGTTCACGACCACATCATGTCCCAACAGAGAGCCCTCAAGGTTGGAATTCGTGATATGCGTGCCGGGGCTGAGGATAGAATCGCGGATGGAGCTGTGCTGCACAAGGCTGCCTGCCCCAATCGAAACGTGAGGTCCGATGATAGATGTGATTACCCTCGCCTCAGGATGAATAAACACTGGAGGAATGATGATCGTATCCTCCAACTGTCCAATCGCCGGAACATGACTGCAGCCGGTTTCAAGCAGATGGCGGTTAGTATCGAGCAGAGCTTCCGAAGTGCCCGCGTCCAGCCAGGTTTTTACCTGTTCGATACGCATCGGATGGTTTTTCTCGAGCATCAGGTTTATCGCGTCCACAAGGAAATACTCACCCTTGAGTGAAATATTCCTCTGAACCTGCTCCTCGATTGCCTCAACAAGATGATCGCCATCCGGGAAGTAATAACAGCCAACAACCGCCAGGTTGTTATTCATATCGTTTGGTTTTTCAATCAGTCGAGTTACCTTTCCGTTGGCGTCAACCTCCGCCACGCCAAAACGGCGCGGGTCTGGCACGGCTTTTACCCAGGCAATTGCCTGGGGCTGGCGCGCGGTGAGAAACGAAAAGTCGTTATCAATCAATGTGTCCGAGAAGAGAATCAGCGCCTCGCCCGAAAGAAACTCCCGCGCGTGCCATAAAGCGTCGGACTGACCCTTTTTCTCTGGCTGTTCCACATAATGCACCTTAACATGGGGATGCGTCTTTTGCATATGAGCTTGAATCAGCGTTTGCTGACCGGGAGACATAACAAAAACGTATTCAACGTCATCCCGAGTGTCGAGCGCTTTAAACATAGACAGCAAATGGTCGAGCACAGTAGCCCCAGCCAAGGAAACCAGCGGTTTTGGTCGGCTCCAGGTGAGAGGACGCAAACGGCTGCCCAAACCCGCCATTGGGATAATGATGCTGAGTTTATCGGTCATAACTGCCCTCCTGAGCGTTCACGTTTTCGAATGGTAAGGATGATTATATCCTTATCGAGCGTTAGGAGTCAATTAAGGCCGCGTGTTAGGCTTAGGGAGCGAAATTCATAAGCTCAGAAAGCATCGCTTGCGCCATTCCGCGTCGCCCAATCCGAAGGGAATGGCCTTGCGCCATTCCGCACCACCCAATCCGAAGGGAATGGCCTCGCGCCATTCCGCGCCACCCAATCCGTAGGGAATGGCCTCGCGCCATTCCGCACCACCCAATCCGAAGGGAATGGCCTTGCGCCATTCCGCACCACCCAATCCGTAGGGAATGGCCTCGCGCCATTCCGCGCCACCCAATCCGTAGGGAATGGCCTCGCGCCATTCCGCACCACCCAATCCGTAGGGAATGGCCTTGTGCCATTCCGCGCCACCCAATCCGTAGGGAATGGCCTTGCGCCATTCCGCCAATGTTTTTTTCACACCATCGGAAGGGGACAAGCCCCTTCCCTACCAACGTTTCCATTGAGACCCACATCGTGCCATTCGGCCAATAGGTTCATTCACGCCGTCGGAAGGGGACAAGCCCCTTCCCTACCAACGTTTCCATTGAGACCCACATCATGCTCTACCATTGCCATTTCCCCGTTGGCAAACTCCTCAAAAACACATCGCTCGCGCCATTCCGCACCACCCAATCCGTAGGGAATGGCCTTGCGCCATTCCGCCAATGTTTTTTTCACACCGTCGGAAGGGGACAAGCCCCTTCCCTACCAACGTTTCTATTGAGATCCGCCTCGCGCCATTCCGCGTCGCCGAACCCGTAGGGAATGGCCTTGCGCCATTCCGCCAATAGGTTCATTCACGCCGTCGGAAGGGGACAAGCCCCTTCCCTACCAACGTTTCCATTAAGATCCACCTCATGCTCTACCATTGCCATTTCCCCGTTGGCAGACTCCTAAAAACACATCGCCCGCGCCGGTCTCGAGACCGAGCGCGCAACCAGACTCTAAACTAACGGCTAAAAAATGATGCACGATACCGGCGTGATCAGAGCAATAACAACCCCATTCCCTTACGGCGCGTAAATGACCAGCTCGGAAATCGCGAAAGTAGCAGCGTTTTTGCCTGATGTCTGGGCGATGACCCCCAAAGCGCCGCTCAGATCGTTAAAAATTTGCAGGCTAAACTGCTCCACGCCATTCGCGAACACCTTCAACATCCCATTTTCCGCCCAAAGCGCGATCCGGTTGCTAGAGGGGGCCCCTGGCTGCAGTTTGCGCGCCGTCTGCCATTTCAACAGTTTGCCGGTGCTGTCGCTCAGCAGTCTGTCCGCCATGACTTCACCCCGGCAATTAAACCAGATCCTAAAAGTGCCTGAGGTGCTGTTGCGCCAAAGGATCAGCCCATATTGGTCAGCCTCACTGCACATCAAGGCCTCAACCGTCATCTCCAGGTAAAAACTCCCGGGAAGAATGTGATCGCTGAGGCTCACCAGGGAGTGTTTGCCGGCAGGCAGCGCCAAAGCAAGCGCTCCATCCTCATAGGCAACCGTTCCCGCGTCTGCGCTGAACACCTGCCAGTGGGATTGCTCGCTGAAATCATCGGCGATCTTCATGTCCCAGCTGACCGGCACTTCGGTGATCTGGGTGGGCAACCCGCTTACAGCAGTTGCACTTCGGGTTGGCGTGGCGGTGCTGGGAAACCAGTCTATCGTCGGGCTAGGGTCTGGCGTTGGGGTTGTTTCAGGTTCGGGAGTTGGAATAATCTCTGGCGAGTGCCCCGCGCAAGCTGACAGCAGAAGAATAATTAAGACCAGCAGCCATTTGTTTTTGACCATGCCCCAATTTTACTCAGAACCGGCTTTTTGTTCAGGAGCGGCTTCAAACTGATCCGTTCGATAATGTTATAATCCAAAAAATGAGGTTACTATGAAAACAATGCCAAAGACTCTTCCTGTCTTTTTATTGCTGTTGATCATTCTGGGCGTAAGCCTCAGTGTTTGGCGGCTGCCAGCTTCCGCACAAGGTACGCCCTATCAGACGCCAACGCCAAATGCCAACGGTGATATTCTCTTCAAGGTTCGTCCTGGCGACGGCTGTATCAGTATCTCCTTGCTAACCAACGTTCCGATTGAAACTATCAAGAGCCTGAATGGGCTGGATGACGCTTGTAAGCTTTTTGAAGGTCAGGAGATCATCATCGGCAAGGTCGAACCAGTCGTGCTCACTCAGACCGCGATGCCCACGCCTACCATTCCACCCGAGCTGATCACGCCCTCGCCAACACCTTCACCGGGAACTGCAACCATCTGCGTGGTGCTTTTCCATGATGTGGACGGCAACGGCTTGCGCACCGAAGGGGAGGATTACCTTTATGGCGGTGAGGTAAGCGTTAGCAACCGCAGCGGGTCTGTTTCGCTAACTGGCACAACTGTTGCCGGCAACCCTGAGGTGGTTACTCCCCGCTGCTTCGCCGATTTGCCGCAGGATTCTTACAACGTTACCGTCGCCATCCCAGATGGTTTTAACCCTACCACCACCACAAATTACGCGCTTGAGGTCAAAGCCGGCGAGGACGCCACTATTGATTTCGGCGCGCAGGAGTCCGCGCCCTCAGCCGGAGTGGTCAAACCGGATTCTGCCCGCCGATCCCCCGTGCTGGCGATTGTCGGTGGAATTATCCTGCTTGCTGGGTTGGGTTTGGGCTTCTATATGTGGCGCACCCATAAGATTTAAGTCCATTTGTCAGTTAACAATAAAAAACAGGACTGTCGTCCTGTTTTTTATTGGGTATTATCGTTCACGCCGCGCCAAAACCCGCTGAAACAGCTAAGATCAGTCATCCGCCCGGCGTTCTTCGAGCCAGATATCCGCCTCATTATGATACCCTGCCCGTTCCCAGAACCCGGGCACATCGGTACCTAAAAACTCAAGACCCCGCAACCATTTGGCGCCTTTCCAAAAGTAAACGTCTTTCAGATCGTCGCGCCCTGGGATAGCCCCGCACACTCCGCGCAGCGGCGCGCCGTGCTCCGGCGTGAGCGGCTGCCCTTCGTAGTGGGTTGCGAGAAGAAAATTCTGAGCCAGCATGACTTCGAGCGGTAAATTGGTTGTGTAACCATATTCCGCGTGTTGGATCACAAACCGGGCGCTGGAGGTCGGCACAATCAGCCCCGAGTCCAACAAGGTTTTCAGGCTGACCCCTTCCCAAACTGTATCGAGCTTGCTCCAGGTGGTGACGCAGTGGATATCCATGCGCAGCCGCGTTCGAGGCAGCGCGCTGAATTCCTGCCAGGTGAGGGCGAGCGGCTTTTCCACCTCACCCCAGACCCTGAACATCCAGGTTTCCAAGTTCATCCGCGGAACCGGTCCGTAATGGAGCACCGGGAAACGGTCTGTCAGATGCTGTCCTGGCGGCAGGCGTTTTTTGGTTTCTTCATCCAGTTTTCCAAACATCCCAACCTCACCATTCAAGGCTCTCACCAGGCTTCAAGATAACCACCTCCGCCTCGGTTTCCGCTTCAACGCGCTTCTTCCATAGCACTGGGTCCTGGGCAATCAGATCCCAGGTGTTGTAATGCACAGGAACCACACGCTTTGGGCGCAGCAATTTAACCGCCCTCAACGCGTCATCCGGACCCATGGTGTAGTTATCGCCAATCGGGAGAATTGCCAGGTCGAGCCCTTCATCGCCAATCAACCGCATATCCCCAAAAAGCCCCGTATCGCCGGCAATATAGATTTTCGCCTCATCCGGCGCGGTTATCAAGAAGCCAGCCGGGTTGCCGCCATAGCTGCCGTCCGGCAACGCGGAACCGTGCAGCGCCTGCGTGAGTTTGAGGTAGCCAAAAGGATGGCGGAACCCGCCGCCAATATGCTGCGCATGCGTTTTGACGCCCTTGCCGCGCAGCCAGGTACTGATTTCGGCGTTGCTGATGCATAAAGCGCCAGTTCGTTTTGCAATGGAAACCGTGTCGCCAATATGGTCGCCGTGACCATGCGTGATAAGAAGGTAGTCCGCCTCAACCCTCTCAGCAGTGGTTGAAGCTGCTGGATTGCCGGTGAAGTAGGGGTCAATCAGCAACCGGTTCTCACCCACCTTCAAGCCGTGGGTGGCATGCCCGTACCAGGTATAAGTATTTTTCATCGTCATGTCCTCCGTTTTCATTATAGCGGTTGCAAAGTTAAATCGAAAACCTGGAGCAGATGTAAGGTTTACCAGTCGCCCCTTAATGAATCACTTCTGGATCACAGCAGGCAATAATGAAGCTCATTCTTAACGGCAGCACCAAAAATCAATCCGCTACAGTATCTCAAGCTTCGCCAGGGATGCGACCAGCGCTTTCAGACCAACGCCTTCAAAATACACTTCCACTGTTTCGTCGCCGTGCTCCAACTTGCTGGTTTTCACCACCCCACGCCCATAGGTTGGATGTTTCACCTGCATACCTGTTTTGAAGCGCGTCTTGGGCGGTTCCCTCAAGGGCGGCGCGCTGCGCATCCACGACGGAGTCTCCCAGCGCGAATAGCCGTTATCTCGTCCGCTGCTAAACCGGCTTGGCACGTCTCTTGGGCTCCCTTGCAAAAGCTCAGCAGGGATGTCGTCCAAAAAGCGGCATGGAATGGTTTCTTCATAGCTGCCGTACGGGCTGCGGCGTCTGCGGGCGCGCGTCAGGGTCAGTCGGTGTCGCGCGCGCGTGATTCCAACATAGAGCAAGCGGCGTTCCTCTGCCAAATCTTCCTCATCATCCCGGGAGCGGCTGTGCGGCAGCAGCATTTCATCCAAACCGGTGATAAACACCTGGTCAAACTCCAATCCTTTCGCCGCATGCAGCGTCAGCATCGTTGGGGCGTCAACGCTTTCAGGCAGGGTGTCCTGATCCGCCACCAGCGCCATCGATTCCAAAAAGGCTTGCAAACCCTGCTCTTCATATTCCAACACGAC
>LUZV01000292.1 GCA_001603765.1 Anaerolineales bacterium Chloro_02
CGGTCACGTCGCGAACGGATTCGATGGCTCCCACGCGCTTTCCATACGCATCAAACAGCGGAGCCGCGGTTACAAGCAGGTAGGCTCCTTCTCCTTCGAAGACATTCGGGGTATATATTTCGGCATAAAGAATGCCGCGCTTTTTTGTGATATTCTTATACCTTGGTTCAAGTTCCCCGTCGCCGGCGCCTATGAGATCGATGAGAACGGGCCTTCTTTCGCCGTAAAGAGGCAGGGCGTATTCGTAATCGCCCTTACCCAGAATACGGGAGGCTTCCAGCCCCGTCATTTCTTCCATGGCCCGGTTCCAGGCTATGACTTTTCCTTCACTGTCGATGACAAAGGTTGCGTCAGGCAGGAAATCGATAATATCCGCCAGTTTTTGCTGTGATTCCTTGAGCGCCTCCCCAGCCTGCTTGCGCTCGGTAATATCTCGATCCATGCCCCGATAGCCCGCGAACTCCCCGCAGGAATCAAACACCGGGATCCCGCTGGTCTCAAGAAACACTCGCCCGCCGTCCCGGCGTAGATTCAGATTTTCGAGCAGTGTGAACGGCCGCCGCGCTTTCAAGAGCGCCGCAAAAATCATCCTCACTCGCCGCACCTCTTCCTCGGGCATGAGATCAAAAGGAGTGCGCCCAATCAATTCCTCAGGCTCGTAGCCAAGGATTTCGCGCACCCTGGGACTGACATAGGTATAGCGTCCACGGGCGTCCACTTCCCATAACCAGTCTGAACTGGTCTCGACCAGAGAGCAATATCGCTTCTCGCTTTCGCGCAACACTTCTTCTGCCTGCATCCGAGCGAGTATTTCGTCTTCCAGTTCCCGAACGCGTTTTTCGAGTTCTTCGTAGGTTGGCTTGTACGTCACCAGCATTCCCCCTCATCGTGAACAATGCATCAACGAGGCTGACAAGAAGGCAGCAACCACGCTTCAAGATCACATTCCATCGAAACATTTTTTAAATTTCCCCTACCGCAAAACTCATACGGCGCTACAATCAAAATACTTAAACGGAATCAGGAATACTTTTAAAACCGCTAGGTTAGCGTAAGCTTCCGGCCACGGCCCGCAAACCCTGGTGGACGCCCCGGCTTTGCTGACAACGTGTCTTTGTCGGCTGGATTCGGAGGACAGGAGCTTTATCGGCCCCCTCCTTCAGACACCTGTCAAAACCGGACATTTCATGTGCCACAAGTGCGGACGTTCTATTTGTTCCCAATACGAAACATTTCCTTTTCTTGACATAGACCCTCAACAATCATAGACTGAAGTCCTATGGCAATTGTCCTGTAACAGAAGCCGCGCACCGTTAAGCGAAGTGAAACGCATGAGGCCGATAACCGGTCCGATGCGGCGCTGGTGGTGCGGCTTCTGGTCTCCTCGTTCGGAAATCCCCGAAAATACTGCTGTTTAAAACCTATTTCATCGAAACACCAGAGGAGATATGGACAATGGACCAACCCAGACTGACGCCTTACTTCTATGATATCTTCGACGCCTCTTTGCCCCGCCTGGGTCCCGGAGACGCCGCTTCAACGCAAAAAGCCATCGACCTGCTGCGTGCGGCAAAACCTCAACGGATGGATCCTCCGGGCTCGTCCGGGCTCCGGATCCTGGATCTGGGCTGCGGGAACGGGGCTCCGACCATCCAACTGGCCAAGCACCTGGACGGGACCATCGTGGCGGTCGACAACCGTGAGCAGTACCTGGCCGAACTCAGGCGGCGAGCCGTTGCGGAGGGCGTTTCGGACAAAATCCGCACCTGCCTGAGCGATATGCGCGCCTTCACGATGGAAGAAGCAGTCTTCGATCTGATCTGGTCGGAAGGGGCGCTCTTCGTCATGGGATTTCAGGAGGGGCTGGCCGCCTGCCGGAAGCTGCTGGTGCCGGGCGGATTGATGGGCGCTTCCGAACTCACCTGGTTCCGGCCCGACCCACCGGCCGAGTGCCGGGAGTTTTTCGCGGGCGTGTATCCTCCCATGGTCGATACCGCCGCCAACCTGGCGGCTATCGAGAACTGCGGATACGAGGTCCTGGGACACTTCGCACTGCCGGAATCGACCTGGCTGGAAAGCTTTTATTGCCCCATCGAGGACCGGCTCCGGACGCTCCAAAACAAGTATGCCGCGGACCGTGCCGGAAGCGAAGTAATCGATGCCATCCGGGAGGAGATCGACATCTATCGTAGGTACTCCAACTGGTATGGCTATGTCTTCTACCTGATGCAGAACCGTTAAATTGGGATTAAGGCCGTGGGGGTGCTTCGCTCTTCCACGGCCCCTTCCCCCCCAATGCTGTTGACTTTAAGCTCCTCCCCCTTTGATGGGGGAGGCAGGGTGGGGGTGAAAAACTTAG
>LUZV01000293.1 GCA_001603765.1 Anaerolineales bacterium Chloro_02
GATCTCATCGTTTGCCTTGACCTTGCAACGATGCTCGGGAATCTTTTTCAGAACCTCGCCTATTTCCTGCGCCGCAAGTCGTAACTCATAATTCTTTTGCAGGTTCATCCAGATATCCGGTCCAGTACCGAACCATTTGCCGAGACGCAAAGCAGTGTCCCCTGAAATGCCGCGCTTGCCGGCGATGATTTGCGTGAGTCGGTTTGTGGGGACGCCCAGTTCCTTTGCAAGTTCGTTCGCACTCATGTTGAGTGCCTTCAGTTCATCGGCCAAATGCTCTCCAGGATGTATGAGAATTCGTGCCACGGTTACCTCCTACGAATGGTAGTCTACAATTTCAACGTTCAGCGGCCCTGCGGAGTCCTCCGGCCATTCAAAGCAAATCCGCCATTGTTCGTTAATGCGGATGCTATACTGCCCTTTTCGATCCCCTTTGAGTCCTTCCAGCCGGTTGCCGGGCGTATTGAGCGCCAGCAAACGATCAGCGGCATGCAGGCGGTCGAGCCGCAACATAGTCTGCCGTTCGACCCCCTGAAAAGCTTTTACCCACTTGCCTTCAAAAAAGGCCCGTGTCCGCTTGTCGCGGAAACTGATGATCATGCAAGATCCTATCAGATTATACG
Source organism: Anaerolineales bacterium Chloro_02 (assembly GCA_001603765.1). Classification (GTDB taxonomy): domain Bacteria; phylum Chloroflexota; class Anaerolineae; order Anaerolineales; family Anaerolineaceae; genus Mesolinea. The sequence goes on from LUZV01000293.1 coordinate 624, forward strand.
TTATACGTCTAGCGTCTAATGGCAAGTCTTTTTGGCGCAAAAACATGCATTTTGTCAAGTGCCAAAGCAGGGATAGGGCGTCAAGGCGAACGGTAGATGAGGGGGCTCTCCTGGCCTGCACAAATCAAAGCGCGGAAGGCCGGGGAACCCCCTGCCGTTCCAGGTCTTGCTCTTGACACCCTGGGCCGCAAGCCCCATGTCATGATCGTCGCTTCATAAGAGCTGCTTCGATTCTCTGGGAAGGCCACGTCCACGCATAAACACCAGCCGGGAGTATGAAGGGTTTTCAAAAAGGGACAAAAGTCAGCCAAGTTCAGTTTTGTGCATTTCGGGCGGTTATGATCTCAATTTTTTTGTACGGGAGGCCTCAAACTCAAGACCGCCCGGCATTTTTAAACGGAGGGACGCCAGTCCACGCATGATCAAGTCTGAAAGTGCATGAGGGTGAATATCTCCACCGTCCACAAGCGGAGAATATGTAAACAAGTTTTGCGACAATTCCTTTAACAGCTCAGGTGGGAGTTCTTTCCCATTGTCTTGTGCATCACGAACAGCTTCAAGCAACCACGCAGAGCGGCCAATATCCAACAAGCGAGCACGGTTTCTAAACTCCTCCTCGGCATGTTGACGTGCCCATGAAATTGACCAACGAATAAAATAAATTATGAAGGTGATGAACGATGCGGCTGGTATAAGTGATTTTGCGGTCAAGAGTGTCCATTGCCACCACGTAACCTTTGAAAGATCTGCTACTCTAAGGATATCAAATGTTTGGAGACTGTAGAAAACGGCCAAAAAGGCTGTTACGTTAAGACCTGCGACATAAATCCATATTACAGGGCGTCGCTTTCCTGTTGTCCCTTTTGTTAGACTCCAGCCTTCTAACCAGCGCTTTATTTGGTCAATTTGATTTTGTTGCTCCTTCCTTGCAACGTACCTAGTGTTGCATCTCAGAAATAAATCTATATAATGTGCTCCCAATAGGGGGC
>LUZV01000045.1 GCA_001603765.1 Anaerolineales bacterium Chloro_02
AGATAGCACTCATATAAGACCTCCATTTTAACGTGCGAATAAATTCGAAATAAAAATAATGACAACTAAATAATAGCACTCAAGGAGATCAGAGTCAAAGATTTTTTCGATTTCTGATGATTTCTGACGAAGTTCATACAAAGTTCCATAAAACCACCTGCCAGATATAACTTTGAGATGCAAGGGTTCAGGCATCCAAATCAAGGGAAGCTGTCTCTTCCTTGCCTGTGATGAACATGCACTACAGGAGTTCGGGAACTAAAAAAACGATGGCAAGAGACAATATTTCAACTCTGCCATCGGGATTTTACACCCTGGACCACCCAAATCATTCCTGTGAGATCAGGAAAGCAGGGCTTATACAATCAGGTGGACTACAATGCTTAGGGAATCCATCTGGCAAGCTGTATTCATAAAATTGTTTTCCCGAATTATCAAGAACAGTCAGCGTTTCCTTATCCATCAAAATCCAGTAATCACCATTTGTTCCATGCCAATTCTTAAAGAGATTGGGGAAAGCATAAGATGGAAACTCGATCAGATCAGAACCATCTGAGTAGCGCCGAATGATATCGAACCCACACGACTCTATAGGTTGATTAGAGGAGTAAAACGCCCCAGAAGAAGTGATCAACGTATTTAAGCAGCAAGTTTGTTCACTGCTCACAACTTCCCCATTAACAGTATCCCGGAGCTCAAGAATAGAATATCCACTTTTTTCATCCTTTCGGTATTGTGTATAACATAGGAGCACATGTTTGGAGGAAGTATCAACACCCAAAACATGAGTCCCCAGCCGGTCATCGGGATTATTGGTAGGGGAATAATCCGGGTTGCTGTAAGGAATTTCCAATTTTCCTTCGTAGGTTTCACCGGTGTTCACGTTATAGGTTCGATAGAAGGCGTATAGTTTATCGTATTCACGAAGCGGTTGGCTGGCAATCCACACCAAACTTTTTTCAGTTTCGTTTGCCAAGCCCATGAATCCTAGACCTGGATTCCCATCAGGCAACTTATTGATAGCTGGTTGTTCTTCAATGCTCATGTCGGTGCTGACAATCAAGAGGTATTCCTTATAGATAAACAGGCGATTGCCGATCCAAACAGAATCAACAGTTGAACCAATATTAGGAACGTTTATCGTTTCGAGGCTACCATCAAAACTCAATTTGGAGAAGAGCGTTGAGTGAGCGCCATAGAGCAAATAAACATTGCCTTCCTGGTCTATCGCAGGCAGAGCCTTTAGCACAGTTCCTTTTTTAACGGGAATTGCGGCATAATCGTGATCTCCAGTTATGTCAACCGTAATAATCTCAGTGTCAGAAGACCATTGGTTTTTCACATAACTGACTGTAACAGGTGGATTGAATTCCTGTCGGTTTTCAGTTAATTCTTGAGTTGTCGTTTTTTCCGGGTTAATTACCTGAGTGCCCTCCACAGTAGTAGTAGAAGCAATTGGATTCTCCTGCTGGATTGGAGCACAAGCTGTGAGAAGGGTAATCGAAGCAAGAAACAAAGAGAGACCATTTCTTTTCATCATTGATTCTTCCTCAGTTCTTAGCCCTACCCAGGCATGACCCCTAATAAAGATTTATACATCTTGATAATACAGATTGCCAGGGGTAATCTTTTCGATCGGCGGTATGCCCACTATAACGCAATGGATTAAGTCCAGTTACCATGACCACATGTTCGTCAGGTACAAAACCGAGATCACCCAATCCAATTGTGCTGCAACTAGCAAAGTAACCAAGGTCATGGTTGATTACATAGTTTTGGAGAGGAGAGACGTTTTTCCAAGCATCTAGGTAAGGCTGCCATGTGGAACTGGTCGGTGTACCACCATAACGCATTGCTTGTGAAACATAATTTGCGCAATCACGACAGTCATCTGCCCAACCATAATTTGGGTTCCATTTACTTTTATTCCGGAGAACACCACAAAGCTTTTCATAGGTAGGTCCTACCCAGGTTCTGGCATAAGTAGCAGCATTCGACCCTGAATACTGGATGATGTTATCAGAATTGATGCTTCCTGAAGGAGCTACATTTAGATCCTCCAGGATTTGTTGGGCTAAATCCTCTACTGAGATTGAATAAATCTCGTAGTCAACCATGTTGGTAAAATCTGGCTCAACGCGCTTTGCTTTGCCATCAACCCATTCAACCGTATCCGTTCCAGGATCATCATTTGCTTCACTCGTGAATGAATCGGAGACAAGTTGGCCGGTCTGCGGGTTGAATGTAACCTTATGCAGGTTTATGATCGTGATCTCAAAGGTGTTTGCGTCTATCGACTCTTGCACAGCGGAACGAATCTCTTCCGCTGTTTGTTCAAGGTAATGGCTAATATCTGTATCCTTTGCCATCTTAGCAGCCAGAAGGTAGGCTTTGTAAACAGGGTAATCCTCAGCAACCTGTAATATCGGTTTTCCGGTTAAGGTAACCGTTTCCTGCACCTGGTAGGTGTTTTCGGAGAGTTCGATCGCTGTCGTTGGTTCAAAATCTGTTGAAATATTCAAAAGCTTTGAATGCAACCCCAACTGGAAGTAGCGCGCATAAAAGAGCTTTCTCTCAACAATTAGGTTGTGAATCTGATCTGAGAGATTATTATCCTTTTGATACAACTTGACCCCCATTGCAGAGGAGTATGTATTCAGTGCTTTCTCAATTTGTTGTAAACGTTGATCGTGTTGATTGTTTGCTTGGGTACCCGATGCACCAAAAAGCATCATTAACGCCATTACAAATGCCATTGACTTTAAGATTTGTTTTTTCATCCTTTGCTCCCTTCAAAGCAAAAAATGACCTCTCACGATCATTTTACTACATACCGAAGAACTGGGTTTTATTACACCGCGATAAACCCTACATAAATTCGAGACAAGGTAAGTCCTTACTTTTAGTCTACGAATTCCTCTGCCTGTTCTGCCGCTATCCTCATGGAGGAACTTTACATAATATCAGGACGTCAGGCAGGTACTCAGGCAAAGCTGAAGACAATCATTCCATTGACAGTGATCTCTGAGAATCAAATAATGCCAAGGGTAACTGAAATTGTGAAGAAGCTAAGCAGGCTGGTCGCTATGAGGTTGAGATTTGGCGGACTTCCGCCCCGAAGCTTTTGTCCCGGTGGGAGGATAATTGGGCTTTGTTGCCGTTGTCAGCAGCCGGTGTAAGTTAACCAATGACGTTGGGTCATAGATCGTAAATCCACAAACATCGCAAATCCAGGCGGGGAAGTCTGGCATTACCAGCCGCTTATTATTCGTCCAGGTAGAAAAAGTTCGTTGACCGGGTTGGATCCGCCCGAAATAACATTGAGGGCAGACTTCGGGGATTTCTACGAAAGGTTTTTTGTTTGGTGTCATCTTATAAGGGCTCTTATGGTGCGGCTTGAACCAGATTTGGGCTGGTCAGAAGGCGAATACGGTCGAGGGGCCAATAGATGACGACGGCTTTCCCAACCACCCAATTTTGATGAACGAAACCCCAGTCGTGCGAATCGGAAGAGTGGTTGCGGTTGTCGCCGAGCACAAACAAATCTCCTTCGGGCACGGTCCAGACGCCGGCATAGTTGGGCAGGTCGGCAAGGTAAGGTTCAGTAATTACCTGCCCGTTAATCCGCACAACACCACCGCTAACCTCCACCCGGTCTCCAGGGAGACCAATCACGCGTTTGATGTAGTCTTCGTTCATCGTCCCCTGGTAATGAAAGACGATGATATCGCCGCGTTTGGGGGAACCGAGCTTGTATGCCATTTTGTTGACCACCAGCAGGTTGCCTTCCTTTAGCGTTGGCTGCATGCTGATGTTGTAAACGCGCACGCGCGAGGTGATGGTGTTGAGAATCAGGAATAAGACCACCGCCATCAGGATGGTCTCAAGCATATCCCGCCAAAAGCCGCGGGATTTACTCTCTGGCGCTGGCTCAGGGGCGGGCTGAAGTTCTATTGGTTTGGTTTCGTTTTGTTCCACAAAGTTCCATTCTATCACGCCGCGGCGCGAACGTTGATATTATAAATCAATCCCGCTTTTCTATTCGTCTGAGCTTTTACGCTCGCGCTTTTTCAGCACAATTTGAATTGGCGTGCCGGTAAAGGGAATTTCTTTGCGGATCTGGTTTTCCAGGAAGCGGATGTAAGTAAAGTGACCGAGGGTTGGGTCGTTGCAGTAAAGCAAAAACGTTGGCGGTTCTGTTTTCACCTGGGTTCCGTAATAAATCCTGAAGGGTTTGCCTGTTCCGGAGCTGAGCTGGTGCAAATCCTGCGCGTTGATCAGGATCCGGTTCAGCTGCGATGTGGGGACCTTGCGCAGGCGTTCTTCTTGGACCTGGTTTACAAGGGGTAAGACCTGATGCACACGCTGCCCGCTTTTGGCGGAAAGGAACAGGATCGGGATGTAGGGCAAAAAGTTGAGCTGCTGGCGGATCTGGCGTTCGAACTCGAGGCTCGTGTTGGTGTCTTTTTCGACCAGATCCCACTTGTTGACCACGAGGATCACGCTCTTCCAGGCTTCGTTAATGTAGCCGGCGATATGCGTATCCTGCGCGGTGATGCCGGTGGTGGCATCCACCACCAATACAGCCACATCGCAGCGCTCAATCGCCTGCATCGCGCGCAAAACGGAATATTTTTCGACCCCAGGGATGATGGACCCGCGTTTGCGAATGCCAGCGGTATCGATCAGGATGTAGTCCTGCCCATTGACAGTAACCGGGGTATCAATGGCGTCGCGAGTGGTGCCTGGGATGTCGCTGACGATCGCGCGGTCTTTGCCGATCAGTTTGTTGAGCAGGCTGCTCTTGCCAGCGTTGGGCTTGCCAACAATGGCGACTTTAATGGCATTCACATCGTTTTCTTCTTCCACGGGGGTTGGAAAGTGAGACACAATTTCATCCAGAAGGTCACCGGTGCCAGTGCCGTGGATTGCTGAGATGGCGAACGGCTCGCCAATTCCCAGCGAATAGAAGTCCATGGCGTTAAGACGGGCGGTTTCGCTATCAGCTTTGTTGACGGCTAAAACGATCGGCGGGATCAGCTTTCCGTCTTGCTGGCGCTGACGGCGGCGCAGCATCGTCGCGACTTCCTGGTCTGCCTGGGTGACGCCGCTGAGGGCGTCTACCACCAGGACGACCACATCCGATTCTTCAATCGCAACTTCAACCTGGGCGCGAATATCGTCAATGAAGGGTGCTGAGCCGATTGAAAGCGGCGTTTGATCGCGCTGTTTGCTGGGGTCGAGACCGCCTGTGTCGACAACAAAGAAGTTATGCCCCGCCCAGTCCCCTTCAGCCACCAGCCGATCGCGCGTGGTGCCAGGAATGTCATCAATAATGGCAAGGCGCTGTTCCACCAGGCGGTTGAAAAGAGTACTTTTGCCCACGTTGGGTCTTCCGACGAGCACAATGACCGGTTTATCCATAAAAAATCCTATTCATTTGGTTCTATTTCTATCTCGTGATAATCACTTCAATTAGCCCGGGCAAGGTAGAGTCAATTCTCAGCTCTGGGCGGTTGAGCTCCACCTTGGGAACGAGCTGATAGGTGCCCTCCGTCAGACCGCTAAGATCCAACGAAACATGGACCGATGAAGTTCCAATGTTTTCAAGCAGATTCATCGGACCCGAAATGTAAACATCCACGGTCAGCGGTGATAGTTTGGCTTGAAGACCTTTTGAGAGATTAATAATCGCGACGGGAACGCCGATTATTTGAGTTGAATTGTAGATTGCTTCCACTCCAACCGAAACCAACACCGATTGTTCGCCAATGACCACGATACCCTCTGGCAAATGAAGTCCAACGCGCGTTTCGAAGCTTTGCTGGGCGCCGTTCAGGTTCACCGGCTCGGTTTCGATGTACGCGGGCATGTTGAGAACCAGGTCAGGGTTGGAGGCATAGACCGTCAATGTGGGCGGATTGACCACAATACCCGTCAGGTGGTAGCCCTGCGCGATTGAACCGCTGGTGACGATCTTGACGAACACATTACGATAGCCGACCAACTGCTCGACATCAATCTTGACCTCCACGCGATTGGGGCTCAACACAACGCCCTCAACCACTACGCCGGCGGCGTTGAGAGGCTTTAGGTCCAGTGTGCGGCTGATGTTTGACGTCAGCTCCGAAACGTTAATCGTCGCGGCAACCTCCACTACAGTCTCAACCGCTGATACTGGGCCAACCAGCTGAACCTCTTTCTGACTGAGGGTGATCTTGCGGGTCTGGTACCCTACCGGAAGGCTGCCAGTTTGAATCAGATTGATCGCGAGCGTCTTAGAAGCGACCTTCTCGAGCGAGATATCGATCATGGCAGGGGAGACTTCAACAACCTCAACTGGTTTTAATGCGACCTGAATGTCTGGCGCGAGGCTGTATTCGCCTGCCTCCAACCCGGAGAGATTGAGGCTGGCGGTAATCAGGCTGAGGTCATTATTCAACCGGGTATGCACCGAACGCGGCGCTTTAAGCGTTACTTTGACGGCTTCAGTCTGTTGGCGCGTGATCACCAGGTCTGGGTTTTGCCCCAGGATTTCGAGCTGGATCGGCGCTTCGTAGGTAATAGTCTGGTTAGGGTCGCTGGCAGTAACCGAAGAGACCCAAACGATGATCGCTAAAACCAGGGCGGTCAGCAGGGTAGGCAGGAGTTTGACGAATTTACGGAAGAGGTCCATTAGATTCCTCCTCTGGGTTGGCGCTGCGTTTTTTGAAGAGCGAGAACAAGGTTTTTTGACCTTTCAGCACCTCATCCGATGCTAAAAACGCGCGCATATTGTTCAGCAGGCGTTCACTATCTAACCGGCGGATAAGCTTGCCGCGATAGGCGATCGAAATTGTGCCGGTTTCTTCAGAGACCACCACCGCGATCGCGTCGCTTACTTCGCTGATGCCCAGGGCGGCGCGGTGGCGCAGACCGGTGGAACGGTCAACGGAGGCGTTGAGCACACCGCTGCTCGAAAGCGGCATCACACAAGCGGCAGCCTTGATGCGGTTTTCGTCTATGATGACGGCTCCGTCGTGGAGCGGTGTGTTGGGGTAGAAAATTTGCATCAACAGTTGAGGTGTGACCGCGGCGTCCATCAAAACGCCGTTTTTATAATAGGTATCCAGAAATTGGCGGCGCCTCAGCACGATAAGCGCGCCGTGGCGGCGCTGAGCCAACTGAGCGGCCGCGGCTGTAATGGCTTGCAGGGTCTGTTCGAGCTGTTCGTTCGATTTCGCGCTGCGGCGTTTAAAGAGCCCAATACTGCTCATGGTGCCCATTCGTTCAAGACCGCGCCGGATTTCAGGCGCGAGCACGACCGGGATCGCGAAAATTAACGCTGGTGAGATCGTGTCTACCAGCCAAGTGAAACCTGGGAGATCGAGCAGTGAAATCAGCAGCGTAATCAGAATTACGATCAGGAAAATCCCGCGCAAAAGGGTTTGGGCTTCTGTGTCTCGCAAAAGATAGAGAATGAACGCGAAAACAATTGTGACTAACACAATATCCAATAGACTGGACCATGTAAAACGTTCCAGTATGAATAATAAGTTATTCCACAATCCTTGCATTCCGGTTTTACCTTCCCTTGCTAAAAGTATACCCCCTAACGGTCTGTTTTTCTGCCATAATCCTTAGATGTCCGAAAAATAGACCTCCCCTGGCATCAAACCGTGCTTGCGCAGAAAGTTGCTGTAGAGCAGAGGGTGAACAGGAGGCGCGTCCTCACCATAGGTGAAGCCCAACAGTTTTGCTTCTTCCGGTGATAATAAATCTCTTCCAACAATCAGCATCTTTGCCTGCCCGGCAAGGTACTGCCTTAGCAACGGGATGCCGACCGAGACGGGCAGGATTTCGGATCGGAAAGGGGCGTGTGCCAGGTAGACAGCCATACCCTGCTCGACACGCAGCAGCAGCAATTGTGTCAGCGCGCCACCATGATAAAAAGCGACCACTGTGCGCTGACCAAGCAAGCGATATAAATCTTCAGGCTCCCAGGTTTGTTCGGTCTTTTCCTGCAAAAGAAATGCCGCGGTTTCAAAATCCGCTGGGTCAAGATGGCTGAGGCGAACTTTGCCATCGGCGGAGCTGATTTCATAAGGTTTTAAACCCAGGCTGTGGAAAAGCGCGGAAGTCTGAGCGTAAGTGTCGGTAAAAGTTGTATTGGTATAAATCGTATGATCTGCCAGGCGGATCTTTTCGGATTGTGGGGATTGAGATTGGATGCGCTGCCTGGCTGAGCTCTCATCCAACCCGCGCGCTTCCATCAGACGGTTCAGCCTGATCTCATCGTCGGCGGCAACCGCCCAAAGGGATTGGCAGTATTGGTCAATTCCGGCTTCGAACAGCTTGATTGCCTCAATTGCCGAAACAGGGCGGGTGGTAGTCTTGAACGCTGCGAAGATGTTTTGTGTTACAAGCGGGTGAATGACGGCTTCCAGCTCAGTTAACGCGGTTGGATCGCGGAAAACAAGTCGCCCGAGCTTGCTGCGGTTGATTTGCCCATCGTTAAATGTGAGGTCATAACCGAACCGCTCTAGGATAAATTGATAGGCGGAATTGCCGGGCAGATAAGTCTCCTGGGCGGCAAGGTCGGCATCGATCGTCAGAGCGCCAAAATTGGCAAGGTACTGAAGGACGACGCTTTTTCCGGAGGCGATATTGCCTGTGAGACCGATCAGATAGGTATCAAATTCCATGACCTAAGTATACAGCATAGCGCCCCTATCGAGGAAAACCAGCACGGATGCTATAATCTGGATATGTTAGCTGAACGGATTGTCAGGGCGCTGCTGAAAGATTGTGGGGTAAATCCTGAGCTGCCGCTTGTGGTAGGTGTGTCGGGCGGGGCGGACAGCCTCTGCCTTTTGCACTGCCTGCGGGATGCCGGCTTCACGCTCATCATTGGTCATCTCGACCACGCCATAAGGGAGAATTCTGCGCGCCAGGCGGACATTTTGGGCGAGTTTTTGGCAGGCATGGGTTTGCTCGTCTACCGCGAACGGCAGGATGTGCCGGCATTCGCGGCGCGATATAAATTGGGGACTGAGGAAGCCGCGCGGCTTTGCCGCTATCATTTTTTGTTTGATTTGGCGCATCGGGTTGGCGCTCAGGGTGTAGTGGTGGGGCACCACGCGGATGATCAGGTTGAAACCGTTTTGATGCATTTTCTGCGCGGAAGCGGACTGAGCGGGTTAACAGGAATGCAGCCCCGCGCCATTCTGAAAGAGATCGACGCAGAGCTGCCAATTTTCCGCCCCATGCTTGGCATTACCCGCCAGGAAATTCAAGATTATTGCCTGGCGCACCAGCTTGAGGTTTTGGAGGATGAAAGTAATACTGACCTTGGCTACTTTCGCAACCGACTGCGGCATGAGCTGATCCCGATTCTGGAGGAATACAACCCTGGCTTTCGCCAGGCTCTCACGCGCGCTGCCGCAACCCTCTCGGCTGACCGGGACCTTTTGGAAACGCTCGGTGATGAGGCGTATGAGGGCGTCCTCAGGCGCAAAGGTGAAGATTACCTGGTTTTTGAGCGAGCCAGATTTTTGGATCTGCGTCTTAGCCTGCGCAGGGCGGTCCTGAGGAAGGCTTTCTTTGAACTGAAACCGCAGACCCGCGACCTGGGCTTTGAGGCGGTGGAGCGCGCGCTGGCAGCCATCAGCGAAAGCGCTCCCCAGATGCCCTTAGCCGCGGGGCTTTGGGTCTTTTCTTTTGAAGATGATTTTGTGATTGCTCCTTTGGGATATGAGCATCAACACCACGACTACCCGCAACTGTCCGGGGGCAGGGATTTAAGATTGAAATGCGGCGGAAGAGTGAGCCTGAACGCGGGCTGGGAGCTTTCCGCCAACATGGTAGATGCGCGTAAATATAAAAAAATCCCGACCGAGCTCAAAAACCATCCTTTGCACGCCTGGCTAAACCCGATCGACCTCGAGTTCCCGCTGGAAATTCGCCCAATGCGAACGGGCGAGCGCTGGTCGCCGCTGGGGATGGTGCTGAAGCATCAGAAGCTGAGCAATTTCTTCGTGAACCAAAAAATCCCCCGCACCGCCCGGGCTAACTGGCCCCTGGTGGTAAGCGGAGGATCAATTTTGTGGGTGGCGGGTCTGCGCATCGCGCAGGCGTGGCGCCTGACGGGTGTTGAAGCGGAGGTGTTGCACATCCAACTTCATCCACCGAAATAGTTATTGAATCCAGTAAAACTGCAGCAATTTCTCCCGAAT
>LUZV01000046.1 GCA_001603765.1 Anaerolineales bacterium Chloro_02
GCCAAGCGCTCAGCATGGCTGAGAAGCGGGGTGGTACCGCGAGTTTCGGCTCGTCCCTGTAGTGGGATGGGCTTTTTTTATTTTCAGGCTGATCGGGATCAGCTGATTGAGGAGAAGATATGTTTAAACCAGTTTCATCACGATTAAACATCCTTGAGGAGGAGGAGGCGCGGCTGCGTTTTTGGCGCAGAAATGAGATTTTTAAGAAATCGTCTGACGAGCGGCGCGATCGAAAGCCTTTTGTGATGTATGAGGGACCGCCGACCGCGAACGGCAAACCGGGCGTGCATCACGTTTTGGCGCGAGCCTTTAAGGATATGTTCCCGCGATACCGCACGATGCAAGGTTATTTTGTTGATCGGCGCGGCGGCTGGGATACACACGGCTTGCCGGTTGAAATTGAAGTCGAGAAAAAACTGGGATTTACTGAGAAAAGTCAAATTGAGGAGTTTGGCATTGAAAAGTTCAATGCCCTATGCCGCGAATCAGCCTTTTCGCGTATTCAGGACTGGGAAAAGATGACTGAGCGCATCGGTTATTGGGTCGATCTGAGCCGTTCATATGTGACCTATACCGATGCATATATCGAATCGGTCTGGTGGCTGCTGCGTCAGATTTGGGATAAGGGGCTGCTTTATCAGGGTTATAAGGTCGTGCCATACTGCCCGCGCTGCGGCACGCCGCTTTCGAATCATGAGGTCGCACAAGGGTATGCCGACGCGCTTGATCCAAGTATCACCATTCGCCTGCCTCTGGTGGATGAGCCGAACACCTATCTGTTAGTCTGGACGACAACCCCCTGGACATTGCCAGGCAACGTCGCGGTTGCGGCGCATCCTGATGTGGAATACGTCGTCGTCAGATATGAAGGCGGCGGAGACGAGCGCTTGATCCTGGCAAAGGAGCTGATTCCGGCGGTATTTGGAGACAAAAAGGTTGAAATCCTGAAAACCATGAAAGGTAAAGCTCTGGCTGGTAAAAAGTACGCTCCGTTATATACCTTTTTACCGCCAGAGAAGCCGGCGCACTATGTGGTGAATGCTGATTACGTCACGACCGGCGACGGCACAGGGCTGGTACATATCGCGCCGGCTTTCGGCATGGACGACATGCTGGTCTCTAAGGAGTACGATTTGCCGGTGTTATTGACCATCGACGATGAGGGCAAATACAAACAGACAATCACCCCCTGGGCGGGCATGTTCGTTAAAGATGCCGATCCTTTGATTATGGACGACCTGAAAGCCAGGGGACTGTTATTCAGCCGCGGAACGATTACCCACACCTATCCTTTCTGTTGGCGCTGCGATACCCCGCTTTTGTATATGGCGAGATCCACCTGGTTTGTCCGCACAAGCAAGGTGAAAGAACGCATGGTGGAGCTCAATCAGCAGATCAATTGGGTTCCGGAACACATCAAGGAAGGGCGCTTTGGCAACTGGTTGGAAAACAACATTGACTGGGCTTTAGGTCGGGATCGCTATTGGGGAACGCCTCTGCCGGTTTGGGTATGCGACCAGTGCGGGCATCAGCACTGTGTGGGTTCGGTTGAAGAGCTGAGCCAGCTCACAGGCGAAGACCAGAGCGGACTTGAACTGCACCGTCCGTATGTGGATCAGGTGACGTTTGGCTGCCCGAAGTGCGGTGAGGGCGTGATGCGCCGGGTGAGCGAGTTGATTGACGTCTGGTTTGATTCCGGAGCGATGCCGTCTGCCCAGTGGCATTATCCATTTGAAAACCAGGAGGAATTTAAACAACAATTCCCAGCGGACTATATTTGCGAGGCGGTCGATCAGACCCGGGGCTGGTTCTATTCCCTCCTGGCTATCAGCACATTGGTTTTTGACAACCTCAGTTATAAGAACGTGATCTGTTTAGGGTTAATCCTGGACGGTGAAGGGCAGAAAATGTCCAAGCATAAGGGCAACGTTGTGGACCCGTGGGAAGTGATTAACGCCTACGGCGCGGACGCGATGCGCTGGAACTTGTATACATCCAGCCCTCCAGGTAACGAGCGCCGCTTTAGCACCGAATTGGTGGGCGAAGTGGTGCGCAGCTTCATGCTGACCCTATGGAACACTTACTCATTCTTTGTGACCTATGCCAATCTGGACCAGTGGACGCCAGATTCAGCGGTTATCCCGCAGTTCTCGGATCTGGACCGCTGGCTGCTTTCTTCTTTGGAAGCCCTGACGCGCGACGTGACCAAAGCCTATGAAAATTACGACGTTGTTGGCGCGACACGCCCGATTGAAACCTTCGTTGATAATCTTTCAAACTGGTATCTGCGCCGCTCCAGAAGGCGATTCTGGAAGAGTGAGTCGGATGCGGACAAGGCGGCTGCCTACGAGACCCTTTATCAGGCGTTGGTAACGGTCAGCAAGCTCCTGGCGCCAGCGATGCCATTTATGGCAGAGACACTGTATCAAAATCTGGTCTGTTCCGTTGACGGGCAGGCGCCGATTTCGGTACATCTGGCAGACTGGCCCAAAGCAGACCTCAGCCGGATTGATGAGACTCTCAACCACCAGATGGCGGTAGTGATGAAGCTGGCTTCGCTCGGGCATGCCGCTCGCAATAAATCCAACGTCAAAGTGCGGCAGCCGCTCTCGGAGGTTGCCTTCGCGGTTGGAAGCGCGGATGAAAGAGACGTGGTTGATCAGTTTAAGGATATTTTGGAAGATGAGCTCAATGTGAAGCAAGTGAGGGTTTTGGGCGGCAGCGAAGAAGCGGTTGAATATAGCCTGAATCCCCTGCCAAGGCAGTTGGGTCAGAAGTTTAAGGCTCTCTTGCCGAAGGTTCGTCAGGCGATATTGGATTTACCCGCGAAAGAGAGCGCTGAGAGGCTGTTGGCGGGCTTGAACCTGGTGATAAAGGTGGACGACAAGTATTACGAAATCCTGCCTGAGGAAGTGGAAGTGCACGCGGCGGCAAAAGAAGGTTTTTCTGTCGCGGCTGAAGGTCCCTATCTGGCAGCGCTGGTTACAACGATCAACCAGGAACTCTTCTACGAGGGTCTGGCACGGGAATTCGTGCGGCGTGTGCAAGATCAGCGTAAGAGCCTTGGTCTGGATATCGCTGACAGGATTAGAGTTTTCTATCAGGCGACACCGGCATTGAGCGAGGCCGTTAAGGTGAACGAAGCCTATATCGCGGCGGAGACTTTGTCTGTGGCAGTTTTGGATGAAAGCTTGCCGCACGGGCTGGAACACGCGAGCGATGGATTTGATGGTGAGGAGCTTCGCTTCGCGCTGCAGGTTGCGCGGGGAGATGCTGAGTGAAGAAATTTCTAAGACACAACGCATTCCTCCTCCTGGTTGCGGCGGTTGTGATTGTTCTCGATCAGATCACAAAAACACTGGTCAGGCAATATCTGGCTTTAGGAGACTCATGGGCGCCCTTCCCAGTGATAGGCGACTTTTTCCGCTTCCTTTACTGGCAGAACCGCGGCGCCGCGTTTGGCTCTTTTCAGAACGCTGGACCGATCCTGACAATCGTTCGGATCTTTATCGCCGTCTTTATCATCACTTTTTATCAAAAGGTGGAGATAAAAGATCAATTGATGAAAGTATCCGTGAGCCTTATGCTCGGTGGCGCGGTTGGAAACCTGATCGACCAGTTCACGATGGGGTTTGTGACAGACTTCATCGCGGTCGGCAGGTTCCCGATTTTCAATATTGCTGATTCAGCGGTTACCATTGGCGTGGGTTTAATGTTGTTGGATATGTTTATTAAAGAAAAAAGCGGATCGGGGGAAGATCCGGAAGAAAAAACAGGCGGAGATGCGAAAAGAAACACGTTATGAAGGAGACGGCTTGATCCGCCTGGATAAATTCCTGGCGCAAATTGAGCCTGAGGTTTCCCGGGCGCAGTTTCAGCAGTTGATTGCTGAAGGCTGTGTGGCTGTGAATGGCGCTGCCCAACTTAAACCCGCCTTTAAGGTTGAACCTGGCAGCCTGGTAGCCTATCATTTGCCGGTTCAGGAACCAACCGAACTTTTGAGGCAATCGATCGAACTTAACGTGTTGTACCAGGATGAAAATGTCATTGTTGTAAACAAACCGTCTGGTATGGTGGTGCATCCGGGCGCGGGCAACGCGCAGGATACGCTGGTGAACGCCATCCTGCACCGCTGGCCTGAAATCGCGCGGGTTGGTGAAGCCGGACGACCCGGGATTGTGCATCGGCTCGATAAAGACACCTCCGGCGTGCTGATTTTGGCGCGAAACCCGGCGGCTTATGCCTGGTTAGTAAAGCAATTTAAGTCCCGAAAGACCCAGAAAACGTACCTGGCGCTGGTGGATGGTCAGCCGCCTTCACCAAGCGGCAGAATTGAAGCAGCAATTGGCAGAGATGAGAAAAACCGTCAAAAAATGGCTGTGGTCTATGGCGACAAAGGGCGTAGCGCGGTGACGGAATATCATACCGTGGAGACCTACCTGAAGCATACCTTGCTCGAAGTGCTGCCGCTGACTGGCAGGACACACCAAATACGCGTCCACCTGGCATTTATCGGCTGCCCGGTAGCTGGCGATCGTGTTTACGGTCGGCGCAAGCGGACTTTGGAAATGCCCAAGTTCTTCCTGCATGCCTATAAATTAGCGATTAAACTGCCTGGAGATGAAAGTCTATCGGAATTTACCGCGCCATTACCTGATGACCTGAAGGCAATTCTCAGCACGCTTGAAAAGGATTAATCCATGAAAACCTACGATTTTCGCTCTGATACCACCACCCGCCCCACCGAAAGGATGCGCCAAGCGATGGCAAATGCCGAAGTTGGCGATGATGTCTATGGGGAGGACCCGACCGTAATCTTGCTGGAACGAAAAGCCGCAGAGATGGTAGGGAAAGATGCGGGTTTGTTTGTTACTTCGGGTACGATGGGCAACCTGGTGGCGGTGCTGGCGCACTGCGCCAGGGGTGAAGAAGCCATCATGGGCACGCAAGGGCATACTTTCTTGCACGAAGCGAGCGGGATATCCGTGTTGGGCGGAGTGGCAATGCACACCGTTCCAAATCAGCCGGACGGAACCATCGCATTGGCCGATCTTGAGGGCGCTCTGCGCAATCCGAGAGATTATCATCAACCGATTTCCCGGTTGGTCATCCTGGAAAACACTCAGAATGACTGTGGCGGTGTGCCGATCAGCCTCGAATATACCAAAAGTGTGGAAGCTTTCGCGCGGCAACATGGGCTGTTCTTGCACCTGGACGGCGCGAGACTCTTCAACGCGGCGGTCGCGCTGGGATTGCCAGCCAGCGAGTTGGCATCTCCGGTGGACTCGGTTACTTTTTGCCTTAGCAAAGGCTTATGCGCGCCGGTAGGTTCGGTGCTGTGCGGGAATCAGGACTTCATCCGCAAAGCTCGCCGGCTGCGTAAGCTGCTTGGCGGTGGAATGAGGCAGGCTGGCGTGATTGCTGCCGCGGGGATCGTAGGACTGGAGGAGATGGTTGAAAGGCTCGCGGAGGATCATCAGCTCGCGGCGCGTTTGGCGCGGGGGCTGAGCGAAATCGAACAGGTTCATCTGAGCAAGAATTCACCACAAACCAATATGGTGTTCTTTAAGATTGATAGCAGTGTTAAGCTTTCGACGAAAGAATTTTTGCAGGCAATGAGGCAAGAAGGCGTTTTGTTGATGGATTCTGGTCCGGGTGAATACCGCATGGTTACGCATCACGATGTTGACGAGCAGGCGGTTGATGTCAGTTTGAGCGCGTTTCGGAAGGTGCTTTCTAGAAAATGCTAAAAACCTTCGGGCATAGGAGTTGCACCCTCAATGCTGAGGGAGCATGAAACAAAGCCGATTCGCTACTCATCTCAAGCGGTTAAGCCTTTCCGCGTTGATCGCCATCACCGCGCTTTTTAGTGTTTGCGCGCTGTGTTTTAGCGCTGGGTCTGCCCAAACTGGCCCAAATTCCGGCAATTTAAAGGTCTTTTTACCGCTCATAATCGGGGAAAAACCCGTGCCGGTTGGCCCGGTGGGTGGGACATTTACCTCCATTGCTTTTGATCCTGGTGAAAACGACAATATCTATGCTGGTCATTTCGGCAGTGGTGTTTACAAAAGTTTTGACCAAGGCAACACCTGGTACCGCAAAAACCAGGGTTTGGGCGACCTGACCATCCAATCTTTGGCAACCCATCCAACAAATTCAAATATTGTTTTTGCGGGAACTTATGACGCCGGGCTTTACAAATCATATAACGGGGGCGAAAGCTGGCAGGCTTCCAATGGGAGTGTGTTGAATAACCATATCATTTACGATATCGAAATTGACCCATCCAACCCTCTGCGGATGTTTGTTGTTTCGCGCATCAGAGGCAACCTAACCGGCTACCTTTCGCGCAGCATGGATGGCGGCGCCAGTTGGACGGTTTTATTTACTGGCGCCAGTTTTTCGACCCCTGATTATTTCTATGATGTGGATATCGATCCGATCAGCCCAAATGTCGTATTTCTGACCGCGCACGAGCACGGCTTTTTTAAGAGTGTCAATGGCGGGGTGAATTTCAGCGCGGTAAATTCCGGCGTGACTGACCTCTCCGCCCGCGCGCTTGCAATTGATAATGCCTACACGGGGCTGGTTTACGGCGGGGTCTGGCATGGAGCTGGCGTTTTCCGCACCTGGAACGACGGTGCTTTGTGGCAAAGAAACAGCACTGGGCTGCCGCTGGACGTCAAAATCCTTAGACTCTACCTGGATCCGTTTGGGAGATCGCAAAAAACGGTTTTCAGCTGCACTTATGGGAACGGACTGTACAGTTCGGGAGACTTTGGTGCCAGCTGGAGTTCACGCGGGCTGGGCGGTCAGCGGATTTATGATTTCGCGATTGCCGACGGCAACCCCCAAAGGTGGTACGCGGCCACCGAGAATAACGGCATTTTCCGCTCAAGCAGCTATGGTTCGAACTGGAATACGATCATGGCTGATTTACATCTGACGGATATCACCGGTCTGACCGTTTTACCTGGCGAGCCGCAAGCGTTGGCTGGCTCGGTGTATGGTCAGGGTGTTTTCAGGGTTACCAATGGCGGTGAAACCTGGCAGCCGATGAACGAAGGACTTTCCAGCCTGGATGTGGTCGCGCTGACGGTTGCGGGCGATCGGCTCTACGCGATTGGTCGCAACAGCATGGATGTGTGGATGGATGGAACCTGGCAGGCTGTCGCGCTGCCGGAAGCTACCCCTGAGGAACTGGAAAGCGGAGAAAACTGGGTTAGGGCGAGAGTTTTGCTGCCGGATGAAGCATTTTGGTCGGAAGTTGGCAGCTCTGTGCAGCCAACCAATCTGTTTGGGGTGGGGAGCGAGCTGTTTATGCGCTCAGCCGGCCGGGCAAGTTGGACGCTGAATGGAGGGCGGTGGGTTCAGGCTGAGGTGGAAACCTGGGAGCATGAAGGATTTGAGCTGGCGCGGGATGGCGCGAACGTAGTTTTAGATCTAAATCGCTTGCCAGCAGGGATAACTGCCTCTTCGTTGGAGGGGGTTACCGCCGCGATTTCAACGGGGGATCGGTGTGTTTGGGCTGCCGCGAAGGCAGAGCGGGTGTGGGTCACGAACGATTGCGGCGAGAGTTGGGTGGATTTCAGCTTTGAAGGGCAGGTGCAAGCCTTAGCCTTTGATCCGCTGCTGAAAAATGTGTTGATTGTTGGCACGCGAGAAAGCGGCGCATTTATATTGCGCGTGCCTTAAGCCTAATTTTTTAACTAAACCCTGTTTCGAACTAATTGGCCTGACAGGTATCCAATTAATTTTGGAGCTTGGCGGCGTGAGCATATTTAAGTTCCGTTTACGATAATGTAATAAAATGATCTGGTGGAGATAAACCATGTTTATTATCATGTCTGACCTGCATTTCGCCGACAGCAATTCGCTTTCTGTCGGAGAGAAATTCTTTAATCACAATTTGCCCCCGGAGGTCTATCGCGCGTATTTCCTTGAGATTGCCGAATTTATCCGCAACGACAATATTAAAGATGTTGATCTAATTTTGGCGGGAGATATTTTTGAGATTACACGTTCGGCTCTCTGGCTCAAAGACCATCTGCGCCCTTACGCCCACAATGATGAGGTGACGGATGGCAGCGAGTTGGAAGGCCGGATTTGTGAGATTATGGACGCGATTGCGTCCGATCATCGCGTATCTGCCACGCTGCATATCTTCAGGAACCTAAGCCGCACCCTGCAGCGCCCTGTCCGCATTCATTTCATCCCTGGGAATCACGACCGCTTGCTAAACGCCAGCAAACGGCTGCGCAACCGCACACGCGGTTTTTTGGGGATGGAGCCTTCTGACCTCCCCTTTGAACATCAGTACGAGCACCGCACAAACCGGGACACCCGGATGCTGGTCCGGCACGGGCATGAATACGATTCGGCGAATTTTGGGGTCAACGTCAACAATTGGCTCGAAATCCCAACAGAGATTGACAGGGAATACTACGCCAAGCCTGTGTTTGGCGATATTGTGACGGTAGAAATCGCCGCGAAACTGCCAGTTCTGTTTAAACAGTGTTACGGCGAAGAACGCATCCAGGATACCCCAAACCTTTCAGTCATTTTTCAGCGTTTGATTGACTTTGACAATGTTCGACCCTCCAACGCGCTGATCAACTTTCTGTTTTCAACGCCGGGATTGACTACGAAAGAGGTCTGGCGCCTGACCGAACCGGTCTTTGTCAGAATGTTGGATGAAATGGCGTTTTCGCCGGATATCATCCGCCAGATGATTGACTTTGGCAGGCTCAGCGGAATTTCTGCCGCAAGCTTTCGGGCGGCGATTAACACCCGTTTATGGCGCAACGGACTGCCGTTCTGGATTTTTAAGGGTTTATTGGCGCCGATTTCGCGCCGCTCAAAAATTGAAGATCAATCTTCCATCATCTTAAAGGAAGCTTGTCTGCGAGAGGATCATTCGCCGATCCGTTGTATCGTGTCTGGTCACACCCATAACCCGCTTGTGCAGCTGATGAAGGTTGAAGATGGGCACGAAACTTACTATATTAACACTGGCACTTTCAGGAATGTGATCGCTGCCACGCCTAACCTGCGTGACTTCGCCCGGCTGCGCTCCAAGGCGAGAGTGTTAATTTTTAAACACGGTGAACACAACCCCGAATACAACCGCGCCACGGGCTGGTCGTTCGACTTTACGGCTCGCCACGGCTATGGGGCGCAGCCGCCTGGTGAAGATGCCTGATTCTGTGTAATCAGCAACAGGTAACAGATAAGCTTATCGCTCGATCTCTTCCTTTAACTTCGCTTTCGCCATCAGGTTCCCGCGCAAGGCGTCAATCAGGTCGGCGCGGCGAAGGGCGCGCTTGCGGTCAATCTCAACCGACTTGGCTTTATCGTCCGAAACCTTGCGCAGCGCCTCAATCCAGGACGCGCTGGACACTTCGGTGTGATTCACCCGCCAACGTTCCACTTTGATCGGCAGTTGGTCCGCGTTGGTCAGGCGTTTGAGCGTGCGTTTGTGGGTCATTCCGTGGGATTCAAATTCGAACGGTTCTTCGGCATAGTCCGCCTTTACCGGGCAAACCTCCATACAAGCGCCGCATTTGATACAGAAATAATCAGCCAGCACCAACTCGCCGGTTTCATCGACATGCAGCGCACGGGTGGGGCAGATGTCAGCGCAAGCCAGACAGCCTTCCACACAGCGCTCCCGATGCAGAACAACCGAACCAACCCACGCTTGGTGCACCTCAAACGCGCCCTTACTGGCAACTTCGCACTGGCGGCAGTGGATGCAGTTGTCAAAGTCCACGCGCATGGTGTCGCGAACGGCATCGTAGCGGATGACCCCGGTCGGGCAGTTTTCGATGATGAAATCTTTGAGCGAGAAGTCAAATTTTTCTTTGCGGAAAATGGTTTTGGTGATAAATTCGGGATAAGCGCCGTACTCAAGCACGGGGATTTCAGGTTTTCCGTTAATAGTCAGAGAGATGGCATGAGTGGGGCATGAAACAACGCAGGTGCCGCAATTGACGCATTTTTGCTCGTCCACGTCCACAGAGGCGCGCTTAACGATATGCCCATCCTGCAGTTCGGCTTCCACATGCGTTAGTGCGCCTTTGGGGCAGACGATCGGACCGATCTGACAGCCAACGCAGCGGTCGAGGTCCCAACGCATAAAGTAATTGCGCGTCACCATCGGGCGGCGAATGGTCATTTCATGTTCAGTTTTGGTTTTCTTTGGAATACCGCGGCTCATGTTTCTCCTAAAGGTCCGCCGGCAAAGCGTTGAGCTCCGCGAGGCTAAAGACAGGACCATCCTTGCAAATATATTTTGGACCCAGGTTGCAGCGTCCACACTTTCCGACCCCACATTTCATGCGTTTTTCGAGCGAGGTGAAGATGGTTTCGGGGGTGAAACCAAGCTCAACCAGCGCCGGCAGTGTGAATTTTGTCATAATTGGCGGACCGCAGACCACCGCGACGCTGTTGACCGGCGACGGTTTCACTTCTTTTACCACGTCTGGAACGTAGCCAACATGGTGCAGCCAATCCTGCTCGGGGACGTCGATTGCCTGGTGCACTTCCATATCATCGCGCTGATGCCATGCGGCGATATCCTGTTTGTACATACACAAACCCGAAGTGCGTGTGCCGTAGATGACAGTCAGCTTGCCATAATCCCCGCGGTTGGCAGGATGATGCAGGTGTTTTGTGAGCGCGTAGAGGGTTGAAAACGCGCACCCTCCGCCAATGATGACCAGATTCTTACCTTTCCAGTCTTCGAGCGGGAAGCCGTTGCCGAGCGGTCCGCGCATACCGATTGGATCGCCGGGTTTTAGGGCGTGCAGCGCGGTCGTAACGGATCCCATCTTTTGGGCAGTAAAGCGCACAAAGTCGCCTTCCCAGGCAGCGCTCGCGACGCCTAAGGCTGATTCGCCTTTACCAATCACGCTTAAGAGGCAGAACTGACCCGGGTTGAAAACGGCGAAGAAATCGCGGGCGTCCTGAGGGTTGTCGAAACTCAGTTCCAAGGTTTTTAATGATTGGTCTGTCGATTCATAATACGCGTGCAGGACGTGCATTGGGATGGGTAAGTAGGGGTTATGATCCTCATGCGGCATGTGGCACCTCAGTGGTGAGTTGGTTGGCTTTGCGCAGCATGCCGCGGATGTCTAAACCGACCGGGCAGTAGCGCACACAGCGACCGCAGCCAGTACAGCCGATTTGTTGGATTTGATCCACCCAATAGGTGTACTTGTGGCTCAGCCGCTGGCGAGTGCGCTCCACCCGGCTTGGCCGCGGGTTGTGCCCGGACGCTTCGAGCGAATAGGTGCGGAACATACAGGTGTCCCAGTTGCGCACGCGCTCACCGCGTTGGGCCTCGTCGACAATATCGAAGCAGAAACAGGTGGGGCAGAGGAAGGTGCAAACCCCACAGCCCAGGCAGGAGCGGGAAATTTCTTCCCAATAGGGGCTGACGAAGTTTGCGTCGAGCTTTTCTTTGAGTCCTTCGGTTTCGAAGGTGATCGGCATGCTTTCTTTCGCTGCCTGCTGCAATTCGTTGGCGCGTTTTGTCTGTTCATCCGCAGCCGCCGATAGCTGGTCAAAAAGGTTTTCTCCGGCTGCAGTCAGGGTTTCCACCAGGTACAAATCACCGAGGTCGGTCAGGATCGCGTCCAATCCGGCGCGGTCAAAGGGTCCGGAGCCAACAGTGGTGCAGAATCCGGTCTGACAAGGCGTGTGGCAGCCCAAGCCAACCACCACGGTGGCATCTCGACGGGCTTTCCAGTGTGGATCGGTATAGCGTTCCTGTTCAAAGACCGCGTCGAGCATGGTCATGGCGCGTGCGTCGCAGGGGCGGATGCCGAAGATTAAGCGTGGGGGAACCTGCGTTGAGACAGCCTCATAACCGCCAAAGCGTGTGAATTTAAGCAGAGCTTCAGACGTGGGCAAAAAAAGCGCTTTGGGTGGAATCCGGGTGTTGTGGGCTTTGTTGAAAGCGAGCTCAAACCCATCTTCCAGAGGTAGAAAGTGAGTAAAGTTGTGCAGAGCTTGCGGCGCGTAAACTTCATAATCCGCGCGCCAGGTCTGCAGCAGGTCAGTCAGTTGGTCTTTTTTGAGGATCAGGTTCATGTTCGTTCTCCTCAAACCACAAAGCGGGATTTGTCGTCCAAAGTGACGGTCGAGAATGGCGGAGGCGTGACAGCGTCCATTCCAACCTCAAAATTATACTTTTGACGCATATCGTCGTTGAGTTTCTCGGTTAAGTAGGTCATTTTGATGTCCATTGGGCAAGCGCGTTCGCAAGCGCCGCAGCTAGTGCAGCGTCCGGTTTGATGAAACGCGCGCACAATGTGCCAGCCCTGCATTCCGGCAGGGGTTGTTCCGCTTTCGGTCCAGCGCGGTGAGATGTGATCCACAAAGCATTCTTCGCAGTAGCACATCGGGCAGGCTTCGCGGCAAGCATAGCAGCGGATGCAGCGCTCTGCCTCCTGGCGGAACCAAGCGTGGCGCTCAGAGAGTGATAGGCTGGCGAAAGCGGCTACCTTTTCCCGCGCGAATGCCGGGTCGCCTTCGGGCAGGGCGTCGCCGATTACAACATCGGCAGAAACAGGGTTGGGATGGATGCAGCGGGCGCAGCTTTCGTGAAGAAGAGAGGCTTTTTCGAGCGTGAAGTAGCCGGCTTTTGATTCGACCAAAACGGTGTTATCGCTTTGTTCAAAAACACTGATCACTTCTTCGCCTGCCTGCTCAACAATTTTTCGCCAATCAATGATGCCCTCGCAGGGGACACCGATCAGGCGGAGAGCTTCTCTGGGGTGCTGACCTTCAAAAACCAGCGCGTTGACCGAACGGCTTTCGCAGCCGC